>NZ_JBSGBK010000110.1:0-25159 GCF_053601215.1 Amycolatopsis sp. NPDC004772 | reverse complement strand
GCTGCCCCCCCCCCCCCCCCCGCGCCCCCCCCCCCCCCCCCCCCCCCGGGGGGGGGGGGGGGCCCCCCCCCCCACCCAACGCCACATTGGGGCGCTTCAGCGTAGGCAATCGCCGGGGTCGCCGCGGGTCAGGGCCGGGTCCGCTTGGGGGAAGGTGCGCGCCACACCGGGGCCCGACGACCGGTGCTCGAAGCGGACCGTCACCCGGCCGTGGCCCGCGCCCTGGACCCAGCCGGTGCCGAACTCCTCGTGGACCACGTCGTCGCCCTGGCGCCACTCCGACGGTGGTGCCGCGGGGGACGGCGCCGGGGTGGACGACACCACCGTGGGGGCCGAGGGCGCGGCCAGCGAAAACAGCGCGTCCTGATGCGGCACCGAAAGCCCGCTGTAGGCCACGCCCGCCAGGCGGATGCCGCCGAACTCGGCCGGGTCGATCAGGAGGCGCTCCGCAGTGGCCGACAGCTCGGCGAGGTCGTCCGTGGGCGCGGAGATCGTCTCCGAGCGGGTCACCGTGTGCATGTCCGTGTGCCGGAGCTTGATCACCACCGTGCGCGCCACGCGGCCGGCCTTGACCAGCCGCTGGTGCGCGCCCACCGCGATCCGGCGGACCTCCGCGCGCAACGTCGGGAGGTCCTTGATGTCGGTGTCGAACGTCGTCTCGGCGCTGACCTGCTTGGTCTCGGCGCGGCCGGCCACCGGGCGGTCGTCGGCGCCGGTCGCCAGCCGGCGCAGGTCGCGGCCGATCACGCCGCCGAGCGTCGCCACGGCGTCCGGTTCGGACAGGGCCGCCAGCTGTCCGAGCGTCTGGACGCCGATGAACCGCAGCTTCCCCTCCGCGACCGGGCCGATGCCCCACAGCGCGCGCACCGGCAGCGGCGCCAGGAACTCGCGTTCGGTGCCCTGCGGGACGACCAGCAGCCCGTCCGGTTTGGCCTCGTCGGAGGCGATCTTCGCGATCTGCTTGCCGTTGCCCGCGCCGATCGACGCCACCAGGCCGGTCTCCGCCCGGATCCGCGCCCGCAGCGACGCGCAGAACGCCGTCACCTCGTCGAAGGAAGCGCCGACCAGCGAAGGCGGTTCGGCGAAGGCTTCGTCGAGCGAAATCTTCTCCAGCACCGGCGCGACCTCGGTGACGACCGCGAACACCTCCTGGCTGAGCCGCTCGTAGACGCGGAACCGCGGCGGCACGATCACGCCGTTCGCCGGCAGCAGCCGCCGGGCCTGTGCCATCGGCATCGCCGAACGGATCCCGAACGCCCGGGACTCGTAGCTGGCCCCGGCGACGACGCCGCGGGGCCCGGTCCCGCCGACGAGCACGGGACGGCCGGCCAGCGTCGGGCGGGTGAGCTGCTCGGCCGAGGCGTAGAAGGCGTCCAGGTCGAGGTGGATCACCCAGCGGGCCACGTCAGTCCCCGCCGGTGGCGTCCAGCAGACGGTGCAGCGCCTTGGTGTAGCTCTCGAACGCGGCCCGGCCCGCCGTGGTCAGCCGGACCAGGGTGACCGGCGTGCGGTGCTCGTAGGCCTTGGTGATCTCGACGTACTCGGCGTCCTCGAGCTTGCGCAGGTGGGTCGAGAGGTTGCCGGCCGTCATGTCGAGCAGCTGCTGCAGGCGCGGGAAGGTGATCTGGTCGCCGGGACGCAGCCCGGCGAGGGCGACGGTGACCCGCAGCCGCGCCTGGGCGTGGATGACCGGGTCGAGCTGGGGCAGTTCGCTCATCGGCCGGACTTCTCGCGGACGAAGTAGACGATGGCGGCGAGCAGGAACCCGCCGCCCCCGCAGATCGTGAGCACGAGGAAGTTGTGCGGGTAGCCCACGAGCACGCTCAGCGCGGCCGACACGATCATCCACGCGCCGAGGCCGTACATCAGCTTGTCCTGCCACACCATGCCGCCCGCCAGGTACATCACGCCGGTGAGCAGCAGCCAGGTGCCCGACCACAGCAGCGACACCTGTTCCGACGACAACGACTGGAACTGCGTGATCCGGATGTCGACGACCATCAGCCCGATCGAGGAGAGCGCCCAGCCGTAGCCGTACATCGCGCCGATCGTGCGGGACGGCCCGCGGATCCCGCGGCCGGACCGGATGCTGGTGTAGGTCGTGTAGGCCATCGCGCCCAGGAACAGCAGCGGGACGACGATGGCGCCGGCGACCCAGCCGGGGATCGCGACGCCCGGCTGGACCGTCACGTAGGTGAAGCCCCAGCCGACGATCCAGGCGAAGGCCCAGGCGGCGAGCATCCGCGCCGGGCCCCCGCCCAGTTCCCGGCGCGTCCGCTGGTTCTGCCGGGCGATCAGGTTCAGCGACTCCTCGGCCGACATCGGCTCGTCTTCCACCTGGTTCGCCCTCCTCCCGTGCAGACCCCGCAGCACTGCACGGAAGCTAACACGCATCTAGAGCCGCGCCGTGTCCAGCCGGAACCGGCGCAGCACGACCAGCGCCGGCACCACCAGCCAGCCCAGCAGCACGAGCGCCGCCACAAGCATCCCGCCCTGGTGGGCCAGCGGTTCGAGGCCGACCCGGCCGAGCCAGAACGTCGGGAAGAAGTGCGCCACGGTCGCCATCCAGTCCGGGAGCACCCAGAGCGGGATCCACAGGCCGCCGAGCATGCCCAGCGGCATCATCAGCGCGCCGGTGACGGCGCCGACCGTGTCCCCCTTGCCGAACAGGCCGATGGCCAGGCCCAGCACGGCGAACGGCAGCACGCCCAGCCACAGCGACACCAGCACCAGGCCCCACTGCGCGGCGGTCATCTCGACCCCCGTCGCCAGCCCGGCGAGGAACAGCACCACGAGGACCGGCAGCGCCACGGCCATCGCCGACAGCACCTTGACCACCAGGTAGCCGGGGCCGCGCATCGGCGTGAGCCGCAGCTGCCGCTGCCAGCCGTCGGTGCGTTCCTGCGCCACCCGCGTCCCGGTGAACAGGGCGCCGCCGCTCGCGCCGTACGCGGCCAGGTTGATCATGGTCTGGACGTTCGAGGCCAGGCCGTTCGGGGTCACGAGCTTGCCGAAGATCGAGCCGAACAGCAGGAACATGGCCAGCGGCATGCCGATGGTGAAGATGGTGAACTGCGGGCTGCGGACGATCCGCTTGATCTCCAGGCTCAGGTACGTCGTGTTCACGCGGCGGCCTCCTCGGCGGTCAGCGCCAGGAAGGCTTCTTCGAGGCCCAGCGCGGTGATTTCGATGTCGGACGCCTGCGGGTGCGCCGCGAGCAGGGCGCGGATCGCGGCGTCGGAGTCGGCGCAGGCGAGCTCGGCGCGGCCGCCGCGCAGCTGCACGCTCGTGACGCCGGGCAGGTGCGCGAGGTCCGTGTCGGTCGCGCCGGGCACGACGGCCTTGAGCACCCGGCCGGACACCGCGGCCCGGACCTCGGCGACCGGGCCGTCGGCGACGACGACGCCGTGGCGCATCAGCACGACGCGGTCGGCGTAGTCCTCGGCCTCGGCGAGGTAGTGCGTCGCGAACAGCACGGTCCGGCCGCCGGCGGCGAACTCGCGGATGGCGGCCCAGAACGCGCGCCTGCCGTCGACGTCCATCGCCGCGGTGGGCTCGTCGAGCACGAGCAGCTGCGGGTCGCCGGCCAGGGCCAGGGCGAACCGGACGCGCTGGCGCTCCCCGCCGGACAGCTTGCCGCAGCGGCGTTTCACGAGCTTTTCCAGGCCCGCGCGGGCGATCACCTCGGCGGCCGGCAGCGGGTTCTCGTGCGTCGAGACGATCAGGCCGACGATCTCGCCGACGGTGGCGTCCGGCAGCAGCGCGCCGTTCTGCATCATCGCCCCGACGAGCCCCCGGTCGACGGCGGCGCGCGGGGTGCCGCCCGCGACGGTCACCTCCCCCGCGTCCGGCTTGGTCAGCCCGAGCAGCATGTCGACGGTGGTCGACTTGCCCGCGCCGTTCGGCCCGAGCAGCGCGACGACCTCCCCGCGCGCGACCTCGACGGACACCCCGTCGACCGCCGTGACCTGCCCGAACCGCTTGGTGAGGCCGTGGAGCGCGAACGCCGGTCCCCCAGTCATGGCGTCCTCCTTTCGTGGACTTTGTAGCGCAAAGTTGCTGCGCACTTTGTAACACAAAGTCCACGAGGGTTCAAAGCCCCCGGCGCCGGAAAGCACGAAAACGGGGTGCCGGGCACTGGGCCCGACACCCCGTTTCCGAGGGTTTCCGCAGGTCAGCCGGCGAACCGCCCGGCGACCAGGCCCTGGGTGGCCGCGACGTCGGCCTTGGCCGCCGTCGGTGCCGTCGGAACCGGCTGGGGCAGCGGGGCGCATTCGACGTCGGCCCCGCGGCCCGGCTTGCGGGCCGGAAGGGCGCCCGTCGCCAGGTAGTCCGCGATCTTGTTGTCGACGCAGGCGTTCTGGCGCGGGGTGATCGCGTGGCTGGTGCCGCCCGGCTCGGCGATCAGCGACGCGCCCGGGAAGCGGCTGCGGACCTCGAGGCTGCCCTCGAACGGCGTCGCCGCGTCCAGCGTCTCGTCGATCATCAGCACGCTCGGCACGCCCCGGCCGTCGATCTTCGCCGGCTTTCCGGCCTTCGCGGGCCAATAGACGCAGGGCGCGTTGAACCAGGCGTTCTGCCAAGTGAAGTACGGCGCCTTGGCGAAGGTCTGCCAGTTGTCGCGCCGCCACTGGTTCCAGCTCTGCGGCCACTGGACGTCGGTGCACTGCACGGCGAGGTAGACCGCGTAGCTGTTGTCGTCGCCGCGGCCGCCGAAGGCCTCGAAGAGCGACTTCCAGTTCTGCCAGTCACCCTTGTTCACGAACCGGGACAGCGCGTCGCCCAGCAGCGTCCACCGCAGCTGGTAGTAGCTCGCCTGCTGGATGACGTCGAGGATCTCGTCCGGCCCGATCACGCCGCCGGCCGGGGTGAACGACGTCTTGAGCAGCTGCTCGTTCACCACCCGCTGCACCGCGGCCTGGGTCTTGCCGAGGTGGTAGACGTCGTCGTGCTGGGCGACCCAGCCGAACCAGATCAGGATGTTCCGGTCGAAGGCAACGTCCTGGTTGAGGTTGTCGCCGTACCAGACGCCGCGCGGGTCGACCGTCGAGTCGAGCACCATCCGCCGGACGTTCTGCGGGTACAGCGAGCCGTACACCTCGCCGAGGTAGGTGCCGTAGGAGTAGCCGTAGAAGTTCAGCTGCTTCTGGCCGAGCGCCTTGCGGAGGGAGTCCATGTCCTTGACCGTGTCGGTCGTCTTCATGTTCTCCAGCAGGGCCCGCGAGTTGTTCTTCGCGCAGGCGTCGGCGTACCCCTTTGCGCGGTTCAGCCAGGTCTTCTCCAGCTGCGGGGTGAACGGCACGTACTGCGGCCGGTTGTAGTCCATGTAGTTCTTGTCGCAGCTCAGCGCGGGCTTGCTGGCGCCGACCCCGCGCGGGTCGAAGCCGATCCAGTCGTAGGCGTCGCCGGCGTGGTTCGGGATCCGGGGCCCGCGGGTGGCCAGCAGCAGGCCGGAACCGCCGGGGCCGCCCGGGTTCGTCAGCATGACGCCCTGGTACTGCGCGTCGGGCACCTTGTGCTTGACGCGGCTGACGGCGAGCTGGACCTGCTCGCCGCCCGGCTTGCGGTAGTCGAGCGGCACGCCGAGGTACCCGCATTCGGCGCCGGCGCCGGACAGCGTGGGGTCGGTGCACGGTCCCCAGGCGATCGACGCCGGTTTCGCGTCCGGCGCGGCGCTGGCGGCCGGCGTTGCGTTCGCGGCGGGTGCGGCCACGAGCGCGGACGCCACCACCGCCGCGACGGCGAATACGACACGTCTCACTGATTTCTCCCTTTTCCGGGCGTCTTCCAGCGGGAGAAACCCTAGACCCGGCACGGGCTCCGACGGGACCGTCGAGCACGAAGGCCCTACGAAGGGTGGAAATCGGGTGGCGCGGACGTTCCGGGATCCCGTACGGTCGGTTCCATGATCTTCTTCATCCGGCTCCGCCTCGTCTGAGACGGCGTGACCGCCGGGCTCCCCGCCGATCGGGAGAGCCCCTTCACCTGCGCGCCGTCTGGTCTTTCCGGCTTGAAGGAGCACCATGCTGCGCAAACACATCGTCATGGTCGGCTGCACCGCGCCGAGCCACATTTTCCCGTCGCTGGGCGTGATCGCCGAACTGGTCCGCCGCGGGCACCGGGTGTCCTACGTCGTCGGGTCGCCGTTGGCTTCGCTGGTCGCGCCGACGGGCGCCGACGTCGTCGAGCACCCGACGATCTTCCCGCTCGGCGAAGCGGCCGTGTGGCCGGAAGAGCCGGCCGAGGCCATGCGCGTTTTCCTCGACGAAGCCATCGCGATCCACCCCGGCCTGATCGAGCGGTTCGACGGTGACCGGCCGGATCTCGTGCTGTACGACATCGGCGGGCTGGGCGCGCCGCTGCTGGGGCTGCGGTACGGCGTGCCGGCCGTGCAGCTGTCGCCGACGCTGGTGGCGTGGGAGGGTTACGACGAGGAAATGGCGCCGGTGATGGACCCGATCAAGGCGTCACCGTCCGGTGTGGACTATGCGGCCACGTTGGCGGAGTGGCTGGCGTCCCACGGGGTTTCCGCGGATCCCTGGGAGTGGCTCGGGCACCCGTCGCGGGTGCTTTCGCTGATTCCCCGGGCGATGCAGCCGTCGGCGGACCGGGTGGGATCGCACGTGCGGTTCGTCGGGCCGTGCCTGGATCCGGCGCGGCTGGCCGACCGTTCGTGGACCCCGCCGTCGTCGGGACGTCCGGTGCTGCTCGTGTCGTTCGGGACGGCGTTCAACGACCAGCTTCCGGTGTACCGGGCGTGCGTCGAGGCGTTCGCCGAGGACTGGCACGTGGTGATGTCGATCGGGAAGCACGTCTCGCCGGCGTCACTGGGGCCGCTGCCGCCGTCGGTGGAGGTGCACGAGAGCGTGCCGCAGCTGGCGGTGCTGGAGGCGGCGTCGGCGTTCATCACGCACGCGGGGATGGGCGGAGCGACGGAAGCGCTGTGGTTCGGCGTCCCGACGGTGGCGATTCCCCAGGCGGCGGACCAGTTCGGCAACGCGGCCCAGCTGGAGGCGCTGGGCGTGGGCCGCCACCTGCCGGCCACCGAGGTGACGGCTTCATCGCTGCGGGAGGCGGTGGACGAGGTGTCGTCGTCGGCTTCGGTGGCGGCGAGGTTGGCGGAGTTGAAGGCGGAGATCCGGGGTCACGGCGGGGTTTCCTTCGCCGCGGATGCGGTGGAGTCCTATCTGAAGTAGGTCTTCTCGGCAGCGCCGTCGCTCTCGGCGGCCGCCACCGGCTCGGTGGCGGCCGTCTCGGGCCCGGGGGCAGGGGTCGGGTCGGCGTGGGTCTCGGTCGCGATCAGCAGGGCGTGGCGGCTAGCCATGGCGGCGGACGAAAGCGTCGATCAGCTGCTGGCGCTCGGCCGTCGTCGCCCGCTCCAGCTCGACCGTGTCGCCGTCGATCGTCACCTTGATCTTGTGCCGGCCCGCCTGGCGGCCCAGCCATTCGCGCAACGTCTCGACCAGGCCGGGGAACACGCCGCCCGCCGCGCTGAACGCCACCATCAACGAGCCGACCGTCACCGGGTCCGCGGCCTTCGCGCCCGGGGGGAGCTCGCCCGGCACCGGCTGCACGTCCACGTCCAGGCCGCCCAGCTCGGCGCGCAGGCGGCGGGCGAGCAGGTCGAACTCTTCGGCGTCCGCCTCGCCGTCCGCTTCGAGCCGGACCAGGGCCCGGGTGTCCGATTCGGTCATGCGCGCCATGGTCCGCCCGGAACGCGCGGGTGGCAAGCGGCCGATCAGGCGCGGATCTCGTTGAGGTAGTTGTAGATCGTGTAGCGGGTGACGTCGAGGCGGCCGGCCAGGTGGTCGACCGCGTCCTTGATGAGGAAATAACCGGCTTCGTCGAGCTCTCGCACCACGGCCGCCTTGTGGCGCTTCTTCATCAGGTCCACCGGGATGCCCGCCTTCGTCACCGCCCGGTCCACGAGGAACCGCTGCAGGCTGTCGACGTCCGGTGGGAAAGTCTCCGGCTCGCCGTTGCCGCCCGGCGCCGCGGCCTCCTCGACGCTGTTGACGCACAGGCAGCCGACCGCGACCCCGTCGGCGTCCCGCAGGAACAGCGTCGAGGAGCGGATCGGCCGCCCGTCCGGGCCGTGCGTGCGGTAGTTCGTCAGGTCCTGGGTGGTGCCGCGGCGGACCAGGCCGAGCAGCAGGTCGGTCATCGGGCCGCCGACGCTGCGGCCGGTGAGGTCGCCGGCGATGGCGATGATCGAGTCCGGCAGCCGGCTCAGGTCGTGCAGCAGGACTTCGTTGCCCGGGCCGAGCATCGCCGCGAGGCCCGGGATGGCCGGCACCAGCGCGGTGAGCACGTCGTGCGTGGTCGCCCCGGCGGCCGGGACCACCAGGGGTTCGCGCGGCCGCGTCAACGTCTCCAGCGCGGAGCGCAGCAGGTCCGCGCCCGCCGCCGGGGTCGAGGCGTGCGGTGACAGCCGGACGTGCTCGGGGCGCACGGTCGCCGCGATCCCGGCGTTCGCCAAAGCCGCCCCGACCTGCTCGGCGGGGTGGCCGGGCAGGGTGAACGCCAGGATCCCCGCGCGGCGGCCGACCGCCGAGACGACTTCGGCGCCACAGGAGGCCAGCACCTCTTCGAAGGAGGCCAGCCGCTCGGCGATCCGCGCCGCGATGGCGCCGACACCGGCCTCCTCGACCAGCTCGAGGGCCTCGGCGAACGCGCCGGAGGTGATCGGGCTGAGGTTGGAGATCGACCAGGCCTGGGCGGTCGCGTCCGGCGGGTGGATCTCGTCGTCGAACAGGCCCGGGTCGCGCGCGCCGGTCCAGCCCGACAGCACCGGGTCCATCCGGTCCAGCGCGCGGTCGGACAGCACCGCGAAGCCGGTCCCCCAGCCCGCGCGCAGCCACTTCTGCCCGCCGACGACCAGGACGTCGGCGACCTCCCACGGCTCCTCGACGACGCCGAAGCCCTGGATGCCGTCGACGACCAGCAGCCGGTCGCCGACGACCTCGCGCAGCGCGGCGAGGTCGGCGCGGTAGCCGGTGCGGAAGTCGACCGCGCTGACGCTGACCGTCGTGATCTCCGGCGTCAGCGCCGCCGCGACCCGCTCGGGCGTCACGTATCCGCTGGTCAGCCGGCGCACGCGCAGCCGCCCGGCCTGCTCGGCCCGAGCCCACGGGTAGGTGTTGGCCGGGAACTCCGAAGCCGACACGAGCACCTCGCCGGTGCTGTGGAAGGCGGCCTGGAACAGGCCGAGGCTGGTGTGGGGCAGCAGCACGGTGTGGTCGGTGTCCGAGGAGGACAGCCGCGCAGCGGCGGCCTTGGCCCGGACCTCCTGCCGCATCAGCTCGTCCACAGTGGACGGCCCGGCCGTGGTGGCCTGGTCGAGCAGGGCGGCCGTCGTGTCGAGCACCGCGTGCGAGGGCGGGCCGAACCGGGCGAAGTCGAGGTAGCCGCCGGGCTCGTCGAACTGGAGCAGGTAGCGGGGCGAAATCCTCCTCACGCGAGGATCCTCGCCAGGAACTGCCGGGTGCGGTCGTGCTTCGGCGCGCTCAGGACCTCCGAGGGCGGCCCGGTCTCGACGACGGCGCCGTCGGCCAGGAACACCACCTCGTCGGCGGCCTCCGCGGCGAAGCTCATCTCGTGCGTCACGACGACCATCGTCATCCCCTCCCCCGCCAACGTACTCATCACTTCCAGCACTTCACCGACCAGCTCCGGGTCGAGGGCCGACGTCGGCTCGTCGAACAGCATCAGCTTCGGCTTCATCGCCAGCGACCGCGCGATCGCCACGCGCTGCTGCTGGCCGCCGGACAGCTGCGCCGGGTAGGCGTCGGCGCGGTGCGCCAGCCCGACCCGGTCGAGCAGCTCGAGGCCCTGCTTGCGGGCGTCTTCGGGACGCAGCCCGAGGACCCGGATCGGTCCTTCGACGACGTTCTCCAGGGCCGTCCGGTGCGCGAAGAGGTTGAACCGCTGGAACACCATGCCGATGTCACGCCGCTGGCGCGCCACCTCGCGTTCGCGCAGCTCGTACAGCTTGCCGCCGCGCTGCCGGAAGCCGATCGGCTCGCCGTCGACCCAGATCTGGCCGGCGTCGATGGTCTCGAGGTGGTTGATGCAGCGCAGGAACGTGCTCTTCCCGGCACCGGACGGGCCGAGCAGGCAGACGACCTGTCCCTTGTGGACGTCCAGGTCGATGCCGCCGAGGACTTCGGTGTGGCCGTAGGACTTCCGGACGCCGACGGCGCGCAGCAGGGGTTCAGACACGGGCACTCCTCACCAGCGGCACGCCGCGCAGCGCCTTGCCCGCGCGGGCGAGCGGGCCGCGGTCGGCCTGGCCGAAGGCGCGTTCCAGGTAGTGCTGGCCGACGCCGGCGACGGTCACCACGACCATGTACCAGACGGCCGCGGCCAGCAGCGTCTCCATCACCAGGAGGTTGTTGGACGAGATGTTGTTGGCCGCGTGGATCAGCTCGGTCACGCCGATCACCGACGCCATCGACGTGCCCTTGAGCATGTTGATGAAGTCGTTGCCGGTCGGCGGGATGATCACGCGCATGGCCTGCGGCAGCACGACCCGGCGCAGCGTCGCGGCCGGCGTCATGCCGATCGACTTCGCCGCCTCGGTCTGGCCGCTGTCGACGCTGTTCAGGCCGGCCCGGACGATTTCGGCCATGTACGCGCTTTCGTTGAGCGCCAGGCCGAGGAACGCGGCGGTGAACGCGCTGATCAGGACGTTCGTCTGCGCGTGGACGAGGAACGGGATGTCGATGACCGGGAAGACGAGCGCCAGGTTGTACCAGAGCAGGATCTGCAGCAGCACCGGAAGGCCGCGGAAGATCCAGATGTAGCCGGCGGCGAACCAGCGGGCGACCGGATTGGCGCTGCGGCGCAGCAGGGCGATGACGATGCCGAGCACGATCGCGACGGCCTGGGACAGCACGGCGAGGACGACGGTGTTGAGCAGGCCGGTCGCCATCACCTTGTAGAAGACGAAGTCCGGGACCTGGTTCCACTCGATCTGCGCGTTGCCGAGGGCGATGCCCAGCAGGACGAGCAGCGCGATGATGATCGCGGCGGCGACCCAGCGGCCCCAGTGCCTCAGCCGGACGATCGGGAGCGGTTCAGGAGCCGCCATTGACCGCGGCCTCCTTGATCGCGCCCTGCTCGACGCCCCAGGCCTGCAGGATCTTGCCGTAGGTGCCGTCGGCGATCAGGGTCTGGAGCGCCTTCTGCACGGAGTCGCGCAGCGCGGTGTTGGCCTTGTTGACGCCGATGCCGTACGGGCCGCCGTCGATCGGCTCGCCCGGGACGACCTCGAAGAACTTGCCGTCACCGGCCGTCCGCGAGATGTAGACGGCGCTGGGGAGGTCGTTGAGGATCGCCTGCACACGGCCGGTGCGCAGCTGGTTCTGGTTCTGGTTGTCGCTGTCGGTCGCGGTGACGTTCACGGCGGGCTTCCCGGCCTGCGTGCACTTCGTGCTCTGCTCGGCGGCGAACTTCTGGTGGCTGGTGCCCTGCACGACGGCGACGTTCTTGCCGCAGAGGGTGTCCGGGCCGGTGATGCCGTCGGGGTTGCCCTTGCGGATCATGATCGTGATGCCGGAGGTGAAGTAGTCGACGAAGTCGATCTGGGCCTGACGCGCCTTGGTGTCGTTCATGCCGGCCATGGTGAGGTCGATGCGGCCGGACTGGAGGCTGGTGATGAGCGAGCCGAACGCCATGTCCTGGTGCGTGACGGCGACGCCGAGCTTGGCCGCGATGGCCTTCGCGAGGTCGACCTCGTAGCCGATCGGGGTCTTGCCGTCGGCGGCGTAGAAGTTGTTGGGCGCGGACTGCAGGTTCGAGGCCAGGTGCAGGCCGGCCTGCTTGACGGTGTCCGGGAGAGCGGCGTTGAGCTGGGCGTCCTTCTGGACGCCCTGGACGATCGCCGCGGTGTCCGGGATGCCGGACGCGGGCGCGCCGGCGGCCTGCGACGTCCCGCCCGCGCCGTCCGGGCCGCCACCACAAGCCGTCACCAGCACGGCGACGCTCGCCAGCAACACCGCCTGCACGGTACGAGAACGGGACATAACGGACCTTCACTGTTCGGCTGGCTGGCACGCTACAACTCGTTGTTGAAGCGGTCAACTGCCTGTTGAAATCCTGGCCGGTGCTAGCTTCGCGGACATGAGCCTGCGGATCGGCATCCTGGGGGCGGCTCGCATCGCGCCCGCGGCCTTGGTCAAGCCTGCTGCTGCTGTGTCCCCGGTGTCCGTGACCGCGGTCGCGGCCCGGTCCCCGGAGCGCGCGCAAGCGTTTGCATCCAGGCACGGGATCCCCCGGGTGGTTGCCTCGTACGAGGACCTCCTGGCGGATCCGGACATCGACGCGGTGTACAACCCGCTGCCGAACGGCCTGCACGGCCGCTGGACACGAGCGGCGTTGGCGGCGGGAAAGCACGTCCTGTGCGAGAAGCCGTTCACGGCGAACGCGGCCGAGGCCCGGGAGATCGCCGAGCTGGCTTCGGCGTCGGACCGGGTGGTGATGGAGGCGTTCCACTACCGGTACCACCCGCTGGCCCTGCGGGTGGAGGAGCTCGTGGCCTCGGGCGAGCTGGGTTCGCTGCAACGGGTCGAGACGGCGGTGTGTTTCCCGCTGCCGAAATTCTCGGACATCCGCTACGACTACGGACTGGCGGGAGGGGCCACGATGGACGCGGGCTGCTACGCGGTCCACATGGCACGCCTGTTCGGCGGCGAGACGCCGAAGGTGGTGTCGGCCACGGCTCGGCTGCGGTCGCCGCAGGTGGACCGCGCGATGACGGCGGACCTGGCGTACCCCGCGGGCCACACGGGCCGGATCAAGTGCTCGATGTGGTCGTCATCGGTGCTGAAGATCAGCGCGTCGGTGACGGGTTCCCGCGGGTCGATCCGGGTGGTGAACCCGCTGATGCCCCAGGCGTACCACCGCTTCACGGTGGAGATCGACGGGGTGAAGCGCACGGAGAAGTTCCCCCGCCGGGCGACCTACGCGTACCAGCTGGACGCGTTCGCGGCGGCAGTCCTGGAGGGCGCACCGGTGAAGACCTCGGCGGCCGACGCGGTCGAGACGATGACCGTGATCGACGAGATCTACCGGGCCGCGGGACTGCCGCCGCGCGAGCCGAGCTAGGCGGCCACGTAGTTACCGCTCAAAATCAACAGCACCTGAACCGTGATCCCGGTCCCGTAGTAGTCCGTCGCATCCGGCGACCAGGACGAAACCGCCGTCCACAGCTTGTCCAGCCACGCCTGGCTACCCGGGTCCGTCATCGCCGCCACCGCGAACGGGGCCGTGAAGCAGGGGTGCTGCCCGCTCTCCGTCTTCGATCCCGACAGCGAATACCCGCTCTGGATCTTCGACGGGTCACCGCCCGTCGCCGACTTGATCCACGTGTTCATCTTGCGGACCTGGCCCGCCGCCGCGCTTCCGGAAACCGAAATCGCGTCTGCGCCCAGGCGCCACGGGTCGCGGCAGGCGTTCCAGCTGTACTTGCCGTCGTACGGTCCCTCCAGGAAGTCCGCCGGTGCCGGCTTGGGCGTCGAGTTCGTGTTGACCACGAAGTCCGGCAGCAGTCCCGTGTTCGGCGCGTACGACGACTGCAGCTGGGTCACCGCCGTCTCCGAACGGGTGCGGACCGACGTCCAGAAGCTGTCCCCCGTCGCCGCCGCGAAGGCGCGGAGGTGGCCCGGCATCCAGTCCGACGAACGGGAACTGTTCTTGTACTCCGCGTCGTTGCCCCAGTCGCCCAGCAAGGTGAACTTCGTGGTGCCGTTGACCTCGCTCTTCTTGATCGCGTTGATGATCCGGACGGCTTCGGCCTTGTAATTGACCGCGCCGCCGCTGCCCCACTTCTTGTCCGCGATCAGCAGGCCGTAGGCGATCTCGAGGTCGCCGTCGGTGGCCGAGTCGCTGCCGTTGACGCTCTTGCAGTTCGAGTCCTGCTCGGCCGCGTGGAGGTCCTTGTTGTTGACCGACGGGTGCGCCTTCACGAACTTCAGGATCCCGTCGACGATTGCGCGGGCCTGCGGGTCCTTCTCCGCCATCATCGCCGCGATCGTCATGCCGTACCCCTCGCCCTCGGCGACGAAGGAGTGGTCGGCGTCCTTGGACAGCACCGCGTACGTACCGCTGCCGCACTTGGTGGTCAGGAAGTTCTTCTTCCAGAAGTCGTAGTACTTCTGCAGGGCCGCGTCCTGCGTGGCCTGCGAGACCGACGGCCGCAGCGTTCCCGGCACGTACGGCGTGCCGGCCGCGGACGCGGACGTGGGCACGCTCAGCAGCCCCGCGGCCAGCGCGGCCGAAACCACCGCCGCCCGGACGACTCTCTTCATGGCTCCTCCGTAAAGAAATCGTTGGCTGCGGCGAGGTGATTCGAAGCGTGACAGAAGGTTCAAGACCAGGTCAAGAGTGTTAGGAAACTTTCCTTACTATTACCCTGCGTGGATCCGCACGCGCCCCGTCCACCCGGACGGACTAGCGTGGACGTCATGACGATCGACCTCGACGGCCGCGGGCCGGACTTCCGCGCGTTCTGGACCGAGCGCCACCTGGCCACGCTGACCACGGTCCGGCCGGACGGCACGCCGCACGTCGTCGCGGTCGGCGTCACCGTCGACTTCGAGGCCGGCCTCGCGCGGGTGATCACCTTCGCCCCGTCGGTCAAGGCCCGGCTCGTGCGCGCCGCGGGCGCGGACGGGATCCCGGTCGCGGTCTGCCAGCTCGACGGCCCGCGCTGGTCCACTTTGGAGGGACGCGCGGTGCTGCGCGAAGACCCGGAATCGGTGCGCGACGCCGAAAACCGGTACGCCGCCCGCTACCGGCAGCCCAAGCCGAACCCGCAGCGGGTGGTCATCGAGATCACCGTCACCCGCGTGCTCGGCAACGCCTGATCCGCAGACTTCGCAGCGAACCCGAACCCAGCTCTAACCGCCGCCCGCGCGGGAGTGCACCAGCCGGGTGTACTCGGCGAGCAGGTCCGTCAGCTCGCCGTGCTCCCCCGCCGACGCGAGCTGCTGGTGCCCCACCAGCATCGCCATCCCGAGTGACGTCAGCGTCCGGGCCAGCGCCCGGTCGCCGACGATCCCCTCGACCGCCTTGCCGACCGTCCGCAGCCGGGCGTCGTCGACGCGCTTCTGCGCCGCGCGCACGGTTTCGTCGTTCCGCGCCCACGCGCGGATGGCGGCTTCGGCCTCGTGCGGCAGCCCGAGGGTGAGGTCCATCAGCGCCGCGAAGTCGGCCGCCGGCCCGCCGGTGCCGAAATGGCGCTCGCGCAGGATGCGCACCTGGCGGTTCTCCCAGTGGTCCAGCAGTTGCGCCACGAAACCCGGCCAGCCGCCGAAGTGGTGGTAGAACGACCCGCTCGTGACGCCGAGGCCGCGGCACAGCGCGCCGACGTTCAACTCGGTGAACCCGTGCCGCGCCAGCACGTCCAGCGCGGCCTCGAAGTAGCGGTGCCGGGTGACCGGCGGCATCAGACGTTCCGGTCCCGGTCCCGCCAGTAGGGTTCCCGCAGCGAACGCTTGAGGATCTTTCCGGTGGCGTTGCGCGGCAACGCGGCCACGACGTCGACGCTGCGCGGGCATTTGTAGTGGGCCAGCCGCTCGCGGCAGAACTCCACGATCTTCTCGGCGTCGAGCTGGTCGCCGGCCACGACGGCCTTGACCTGCTCGCCCCAGCGGTCGTCCGGGATGCCGATCACGGCCACCTCGGCGACGCCGGGGAACTCCGCCACCACGCGCTCGACCTCGGGCGAGTAGACGTTCTCACCGCCGGTGATGATCATGTCCTTGACGCGGTCCTCGAGGAACAGGAATCCGCCGTCGTCCAGGCGCCCGACGTCACCGGTGCGGACCCAGCCGTCCACCATGGTCTCCGCGGTCGCTTCGGGCTTGCCGAGGTAGCCCGCCATCCGCTGCTCGGTGCGCACCCACACCTCGCCGACTCCGGCGTCCTCGGCCGTGACCGGGTCGACGATCCGGAGGTCCACTCCGGACAGTGCGGTGCCCGCCGAGGCCAGCCGCTCGGGGCGCGACGCGTCGCGGTGCGCCTCCGGGTCGAGGGCGGTGACCGCGCCGGACAGCTCGGTCATGCCGTAGACCTGGGCGAACTTGACGTCCGGCCAGGCGGCGAGCACCGTGCGCAGCAACGGGAGCGGCATCGGTGAGGCGCCGTAGCAGAGGTACTTCAGCCGCGAGAACGCCTGGAGCGCGGCCTCGCCGGCCTGCGCGATCCCGGCCACGACGGCGGGCACCAGGAAGGCGTGCGTGATCCCGGCCTGCAGGGCCGCGAACAGCGACGCCGCGTCCGGCTCGCGGGTCAGGTACGACGGTTCGCCGTACAGGAATCCGGAAACGGCGTAACAGCTGCCGCCGACGTGGAACAGCGGCATCGCGACCAGGTTGACGTCGCCCGGGCCGATCGGGAACGCGGTCCCGGCGGCCAGGCCGTGCGCGAGGACGCTGCGGTGAGTCAGCACGGCGCCCTTCGGGAAACCGGTGGTGCCGCTGGTGTACATGACGAGGACGCCGTCGCCGGGGTCGACGTCGCTTCCGCCGTGCGGCGCGGCGGAGGTCAGGAAGGCCTCGTACTCGTCGGCGGCCCCGCCGACGACGATCACCCGTTCCACCGCGGGCAGCCGGTCGCGGATCGCGTCGAGGGCGGGCCGCAGTTCGGCGCCGACGAAGACGACCTTCGCACCCGCGTCCGCGAGGACGTAGGCGAGTTCGTCACCGGACAGCCGCCAGTTCACCACGGCGTTGGCGGCACCGAGCCCGGCCGCCGCGAAGGTCGTCTCCAGGCAGGCGGGGTGGTTCTTGTCGACGAAGGCGACCCGGTCGCCCCGGGCCACGCCGGCGGCCGCGAGGGCGCCGGACAGCCGCCGGACCCGCTCGTCGAACTCCGCCCAGGTCCACGTCCGGTCGCCGAAGATCAGCGCGGGGTCCGAGGGGCGCTCGCGCGCCCAGTGCGCCAGGAGCTCGCCGAACAACCGGATCCGGGGACGGACGTCTTCGGGCATGGGAGTTCCCTTCGGGCCGGCGCTGGACCACGGAACGCGCTGTGTCATCGGCCACAGTGGCCATAGACCGCTCTATGGTGCGCTGCGGCGCCACGGCCGTCAATGCTCGCCAGGAGTTCACCCGCAAGCAGCGAATGCGGTGAACCGGTCAGGCGAAGAGCGAAAGCAGTCCTTCGGCCGACCGCACCACCACGTGCGCCGCGGTTCGTTCGGCGTGGGGGCGGTCCGGGCGCTCGGCCTCGTGCCGCCAGCGCCGCAGGGCGTCGAGGCCGGACTCGTAGATCTCGTTCGGGTCCGCGTCCGGTTCCAGGCCCAGCCGGTCGGCCGGGGCCGTGCCCTGGGCGCCCAGCAGCCGGACCGCTTCCTCGGCGGGCTCCCCCGACAACGCCGTGCGGCCGCCGCGGATGTCGGCGATCAGGCGCAGCTCCCGGAAATCGTGCGCGGCCGCGGCGAACCGCTCCACCCGGGACACCAGCCGGTCGCCGCCCGGGCGGGGCTGGGCGGCCAGCAAGGCTTCCAGCCGGATGATCGCCGTGCGGGCCCGCAATGCCTCGGCTCGCGCCACGAAACACCCGGCCAGGGTGTCGCGCAGCTCGCCCAACCCGCTGCGGCGCACCAACTCCGCCGAGAGCTTGACGCGGTCGTCGCAGCCGGTGCGGATCAAGGTGAGGGCCAGCCGGACGCCGAACATGCCGAACCGCACCACCAGCGACCGGCGCGTCTCGACCGGGATCGGGCCCGGGAACGCCGGATCGGTGAACGAATCCACCGACAGCACGTGCCGTTCCAGCTCCTCGCGCGGCACCGCGGCGAACGCCGCCAGCAAGTCGAATTCGTCGTCGCGCAACGAGCGGCCGCCGTAGGCGAGCTGCCCGGCGACGGCGATCACGCCCAGGAACCCGGTGCACAGCGGGTCTTCCCGCCACGCGCGCCGCGCGAGCTGCTTCGCGGTGAGCAGCGCGTCGATCCGGCCCGCGCCGACCTCGTCGGCCCGCGACAGCACCAGCACCGAGTTCACCGCGCTCTGCCGCGCGAACGGCGAGCCGCCCGGCGGGTGCGCCGCCGCGAGCTCGTCCGGCTCGAGGTGGCGGACCAGCCGGACCGTCGCGTCCGGGACGTCGTCGGCCGGACCGGGGTCGTCGAGCAGCACCAAGTCACGCAGCGCGCGCGTCGGCCATTCGCCCAGCGCGGCGGCGAGCGTCGTCTTCCCCGAGGACGGCGCGCCGGTGAACGCGACGCGCAGCGGCTGCTCCAGCCGGTTGAGGCAGTCGTGCAGCAGCGCCGACGCCCGCGGGTCGTCCCGGTAGAGCCCGGCCGCGGCGTTCAGCAGGTCGCGGACGTCCTGGGTCACGCCGAGAGCTCCCGCCGCGGCTGCCGTCCGGCGATCGTGCCGAGCTCGCCCGCGCGCTGGTGCAGCCCGGCGAGCCGGTCGATCTCGCGGCGGATGTGCCCGGTCCGCCGCTCCCGCTCGGCGGTGCCGGCCAGGATCGTCTCGCGTTCGCGCGTCAGCTCGTCGGCGAGTTCCTCGGCCAGCCCGGTGAAGTGGTCGCGCAGGCGCCGCTGCACGACGCGGATCGCGTCGCGGCATTCCTTGCCGAACCGCAGGAAGACGTCGTCGACGTGCCGCTGCGCCGCCTGCTTGGCGACGGCCTGCCGCCGCTGCAGCCGCATCCCGCCCTCGTCCTTGATCGTCTTCGCGGCGAACGCGGCACCGGCGCCGAGCGAGACCGGGTTGATCAGCGGCAGCCCGGCGAGGCTGGTGACCAGGCCGAACATCAGCACGCCACCGTAGGACCCGCGCAGGCCGGTGAACGCCTGCTGGCCGATCTTGAACTTCTCGATCTTCGGGCGGCCGACCTCGTCGAGGTGCTCCACGCCGGAGCCGTCGAGCCGCAGGTCGGGCAGGGCCCGGTCGTACTGGGCGCCGAAGCACGCCGCGACCGCCTGCGCGATCCACTCCGCCCGGTCGGCCAGCCACGCGTAGTTGACGTCGACCGCCTCGGCCAGCGCGTTGTCCAGCCAGGGCGCGAATTCGTCCCACACCTTCGCCGGGTCGCCCTCGTCGAAGGTCCGGTCGATCGTGGAGACGATCTTGCGCGTCCGCTCGCGCAGGTCGTACTCGGCGTCGGACAGCAGGTCGGTGATTTCGTCGGACAGCAGGTTCTGCCACCGGGTGTTCTGGCGGCGCAGGTCGTCCGCGCGGCGCTGGGCCCGCTGCAGCAGCGCGGCCTGGCCGAGCCCGGCGTCCTGCCCGGCGGCGTCGATGCGATCACGCAGCGACTCCACCAGCTCGGCGGCCGCGGCGCGCACCCCGACGGCGGCGAGCAGCGCGCGGGACTGCTCGGGCGGACGTGCGGCCTGCTCGGCGATCCAGGCGAGCAGCTCCGGGAAACCCGAGCGGGCGTTGAGTTCCGCGTCACCGGTTTTCGCGGCGGCTTGGCGCACCACGGCCGAAACGGGCAACACGGGCGCGTCGATCCCGGCCTCGCCGAGCATCGCGCGGTTGCGTTCGGCGACCGCGCGCCACCCGGGGCTGGCGTCGATCTTCGTGAGCGCCAGCACGACGTGCGGGCACCAGGTGCGGACGTGCCGCGCCAGCGCGAGTTCGGCGGCCGTCAGCGGCGCCGTCGCGTCGGAAACGAGGATCACCGCGTCGGCTTCGGCGAGCATGTCGAGCGCGGCGGCGGTGCGCGGAGACCGCGGGTCACCGACCGGCGGGGTGTCGACTAGGACGAGGCCGGCCGAGAGGAGTTCGCGGGGCACGCCGACCTCGACGCGGCTGAGCGTGCCGGCGGGCCGGGCGCCGAGTTCGCCGGTGAGCCGTTCGACCGCGACGGGGATCCGTTCGCGGGACCGGCCGACCAGGGTCGCGGCGGGTTCGGGCGAGTAGGCGATTTCGGTGGGGACGGCGGGGGTCGCGGCGTCGCCGACCGCGCACACCGGCGCGTTCAGCACGGCGTTGAGCAGGTACCCCTTGCCCTGTTTGGGAAAACCGAGCACGCCGAGCCGGGTCTGCCCGGGCGGGGCGTCCCGGCGTCTGCGCAGGCGCTCGGCGAGATCGGCGCGGCCGTGCGTGCGGCACGCGTCCAGCGTCTCGTTGAGCACTTCGAGCCAAGCCGGTGCGGTCACGATGGTCGAGTGTCCCCGGTTCACTCCCCGTACGCACACCGGGTGCCCGTCCCGCGGCTGCACCCAGACCGCGGGACGGGCACCGGTGACCGGTTCGGGGATCAGTGCCCGAGGTGGAGGTCGTTGCCCGAGGCGATGTCGCCGAGGTGCAGGTTGCCCAGCGCGTTGTGGCTGATGTCCGAGACATCGGACACGACGTCGTGGACGGCCGTGGCGTTGCCGGAAGCCAGCTCGCCGACGTTGCCGACCGGGTTGTGGTCGACGTTGATGCCGGTGGCGGAGGTCACGGTGTTGGTGACGTCACCGAGGCCGTGGACGGCGTTGGAGACCTCGCCGGTGACGTGCTTGACGTCGATGTCGCCCGCGCCCTTGAGGATGCCGGAGAAGTCGCCGACGTTGCCGACGTTGCCGAGCGAGCCGGTCACGTGGTCGACCGTGCCGGTGACGGCGCCGGTCGCGAGGCCGGTGACGTCGTGCGCCTGGTAGTCGACGTGGGCGCCGAGGTCCTTGACGTCGTAGACGGCCGAGCCGGCGGCCGAAACGGCCTGCGGGACCACGCCGGTGTTCGGGTCGGTCAGGTAGCCCGGGGCCGCGGTCAGGTTCGACAGGGCCTGCGAGTCCAGGCCGTGGGCCAGGTCGCCGCCGAGGACGGCACCGGTCACGTTGCCGGCCAGCGCGCTCGCGTTGGCGGCGTTGGTCACGTCGTTGACGACCGGCAGGGAGCCGACGCCGCCGACGGCGGGCAGGTCGCCCACGACCGGGAGCTCGCCGACACCCAGGTCGCCGACGCCCGGCAGGCCCGAGGTGGCCGGCAGGCCGAGGCCCGCGGTGAGGGCGGTGAGCTGGTCGATCGCGCCCTGGATGCCCGGGGCGTCGGTGCCGACCGGGGACAGGTCGCCGACGACGGGGAGGCCGCCCACGGCCGGGAGGCTGTCGACCGGCACGTAGTCGAGCACCAGCGGCAGGACCTCGTGCACGTCGGCGGCGCTGACATCGCCGAGACCGGCGGCAGCGAGGGCGCCCTGCGGGTCCGTCCCGAAGGCCGCCAGCGCGGTCGGGTCGTTGAGCAGGTTCAGGGCGAAGTCGTGCAAGGTCTGCACGGATTCCATGGAAGTTCTCCTGGTCCGGTGGTTCGGGGGACGGCAGCGACCGCAGGGACCGCTGCTCCGTGATCAAGGTAGGGAGACCGTCCCCCAACGCACATCGGGGATCACTCCGAGTCGCGGGCCAGTCAGCCGATAGGGGATCGATATGTCATCGTTAGGGAGTTAGGGGCTCATCCGAGACGCGCTCAGTTGGGTTAAATCCCTCCAGACCCTTGCCTGACTAACCCGTTTGGGTGAGGATGCCCCGAACCCTAGGGGGATTCCGTGCCCCCGATCGGCCGCCACGAGGTGAGGAGGAAAGCGCCGTTGCCCTACGTCCTCGGGATCGATGTGGCCCAGGGCCGGACCCACGCCGCGACCTGCCGCCGACAGGGCCCCGGCTGGGGCGAGCCCGAACCCCTCTGGCTGGGTGAACGCTCCCCGGCCGCCGCGTCCGCGCTGTTCCTCGACGACGAGGGGTACCTGCTCACCGGCGACGCCGCCGCGCAGGCCGGCGCCCAGGTCCCGTCCCGGCTGCTGACCGGCTTCCACCGGCGGATCGGCGACGACGTGCCGATGCTCGTCGAAGGCGAGCCGTTCCCGCCCGAGACGCTGACCACCGTCCTCGTCGAAGGGATCGCCGAACACGCGGCGAACCTGTTCGGCGGACCCCCGCAGCACCTGGTGCTGACCCACCCCGGCGACTGGGGCGGCTACCGCCGTGACGTGCTGCGCCGGGCGCTGGCCGACTCCGGGTTCACCGCGGTGACGCTGGTCCCCGGCTCGGTCGCCGCGCTCGGCGCGCACCTGCCCCTCCCCGGGCCCGGTGCCCAGGTCGCCGGGGTCTGCGAGTTCGGCACCGACGGCGTGAACGTGACGCTCGCGACCGCGAGCGGCGCCAGCGGCTGGCAGCCCGGCCAGAGCGCCGAGGGCGTGGCCCCGGCGGCCGCGTTGAGCACGCTGTTCGCGCTCGCCGGAGCGGCCTCGACGTCCCCCAAGGGGCTCGCCGGGGTGGTGTTCTGCGGCGACGTCCCGCCGCACGCGCTGCCGGCCCGGCCGCCGTGCCCGGTGTTCGCGGGACCGGTTCCGCCGGCGACCGCCGCGCTCGGCGCGGCTGCCCTCGCGGCCCTGCGCGCCGACCACCGCGGCACCCCGCAGGAACCCCCCGCCGTCGAAACCACCTTGCTCCCCAAAGTGGACACGCTCGGTGAGCTCGGCGAGCGGCCGCCCCGGCCGCCGGTCGAGATCACGCCGTTCGAGCTGCCCGAGCGCACCGGCCCGCTCAGCCTGTTCAAGCGGCGGCGGCCCCTCGCCGCCGCGGTCCTGGTGCTCGCCGCGGCGGTCTCGGCCGTGGTGATCACCGTCACCGCCCGCGAAGCCACCGCCGGTCCCTCTCCGTCCCCCACCCATTGCGTCCCCGCCGGGGAAGGTCACTGTTGAACACTCTGCTCACGCAGGTTCCCTCGCCGCACACCGTTCCGGTGCACCCGGCGGCGCGGCAGCTGCTCGACCGCGTCGCCGCCGAACCGGCCGCTCCCCTGCGCCTGGCCGTCGTCGCTCCCGGCGGGTACGGCAAGAGCGTGCTGCTCACCGCGCTCGACCGCCGCTACCGCGAGGCCGGCGTCGAGGCCGTGCTGGTCGACGACGCCGACCGGCTCGGCCCGGACCAGCTCGAAGACCTGCTCGCCGGCGCGGACGGCCCGATCGTCGTCGCGCACCGGCCGGCCGCGGTGGCGCCCGGCTGGACGCTGCTGCAGCTCGGCCCGCTCGGCGTCGAAGACGTGGCGCGGCTGATGTCCGCGGTGACGGGTGCGCCCGCCGACCCCGCGGCCGCCGCCGAGCTGCACGCGCGCAGCGGCGGGGTGCCACGGCTGGCCGAACGCGCGCTGCGGGGGCGGCTGGAGGAGTTCCGGCCCGAGCTCGACGAGCTCGACGACGACGTCCTCCGCTACCTGATCGCGGCCGAGGCCGGCGCCGGGCGCAACCTGGACCTGCTGTGCGCGCTGCTCGACCGGCGGCCCGACCAGCTGCCCGCCATCGTCGAGGGCGCCCGCGCCACCGGCCTGCTGGCCCCCGACGACACGCTGCTGCCGCTGGCCGCGGCCGCCGTCCGCGACTTCGGGCCACCCGCGCGCCGGCTCACGACGGTGCAGCGGCTGGTCGAACTGCAGCTGGCGAACGGCCTTCCGGTGCTCGACCTGGCCCGCTCCCTGCTCGGCACGGGCAGCTCGGGAGCGTCCGCGGCGGCCGCGTTCGCCGCGGCAGCAGCGGAAGCGCTGCCGTCCGACGCGCGCTTGGCGACGCAGTTGTTCGAGGCCGCTGCCGAAGCGGGCGACCGCTCGGCGGCCGTCACGGCGGGCTGGGCGCGCGCGGCCGCGTTGTCCGGCGACCTCGACACGGCGTTGCGGCTCGGCGACGGGATGCTCGGCGCGGCCGACGCGGAAACCCGGGCGGCAGGAGCGGAAATCGCGGCGACCGTACTGGCGCACCGCGGCGAACTGGCCCGCAGCGCCGAGCTGTACCACTGGGCGGGCCGCGCCGACGCGTTCTCGGCGACGGCCCTGGTCGGCACCGGCGACCTCGAGGGCGCCCGGCGGCTGCTCGACTCCCCCACGCCGGGCGTCGCGCCGACGCTGTTCGCCGGCGCGGCCACCCGGATGGCCCGCGGCATCGTGGATTCGGTGTCCGGTTGCGCGACGGAGACGTTGTCGACGCTGCTGGGCGCGGCCACGATGCTGGAGCCCGCGCTGGGCGGCACGCTGCTGCCGGACAGCCCGGCCGCGCTGGCCGCGCTCGTCGCCCTGCACACGGGCGAGCTGGCGCTGGCGGAGTCCGTGCTGAGCAGGGCGCTGGACGGCGGCACCGGCGGCGATCTCCTGGCCGCGCGCCACCGGTTGCTGCTGGGCTGGGTCGCGATGACGGCGGGCGACCTGGCGACGGCGGCCGAACACCGCGACGCCGTCGCGGGCCGTTCCCTGGAGGCGCGCGACGAGCTGTTCTTCGCCACCCTGGAACTCGGCCTGGCGCGCCGGGCGAGCGACCTCGTCGGCCTGCAGCGGTCGTGGAACCGGGCGTACCAGGCGTCGATGCGGCAGCAGACGGACCTGTTCACGTTGCTGCCGCTGGGCGAGCTGGCGATCGCGGCGGCCCGCACCGGCGCGTTCGCCAAGCTGTCCGGCCAGTTCGAGCGCGCCCACGGCCTCCTGGCCCGGCTGGGCGAGCCTCCACTGTGGACGGTCTCCCTGGTGTGGCACGAGCTGCACGCGGCGATCACCCTGGAGGACGCGGACGCGGTCAAGGCCTACCTGGCGACGCTGACCACCCACGCCCACTGCGGCCGCCACCCCCGCGCCCTGGCCACGGCGGCCCAGGGCTGGCTGGCGGTCCTCGGCGGAAGTTTCGACCCGGACGCCATCACGGCGGCGGCGGCCGAGCTGCACGACCTGGGGCTGCGCTGGGACGCGGCTCGCCTGGCCGGCCAGGCGGCGATCCGCACGTCCGACCGCAAGGCGATGGTCCAGCTCCTCGAGGCGGCCCGCCAGTTCCAGGGAACGGCGGCCCGCCGCGACCCGGGAGCACCCTCGGAACCGGCGGCCGGGACGGGCTTGGCGGCGTTGAGCGAGCGCGAGCTGGAGGTGGCCCGCCTGGTCGTCGAGGGGCTGACGTACAAGCAGGCGGGCAGCAAGCTGTTCATTTCGGGCAAGACGGTGGAGCACCACATGGCCCGCATCCGCGGCAAGCTGGGAGCGGCGGACCGGCGCGAGCTGCTGGCAACGCTGCGGGAGCTGCTGTCCAGGCCCGACGCGACTTAGGTCGCCGCGCCCGGCGGATCGCCGGCAGGCCGCCCTCCCCGCCCCGCAGGGTTCCGGCAAAGTCGTTTGTGCTGGTCAAGGGAGTATTCCGTAGAGTGTGAGCGGTCGCGAGGTGTCGCGAGCGATGTGGCGGAGAGCTT
>NZ_JBSGBK010000109.1:0-26369 GCF_053601215.1 Amycolatopsis sp. NPDC004772 | reverse complement strand
TGTGGCCGTTCTTGTCTCTCACCCCGCCCGCCCCCCCGCGGCCCCCCGGCCGGGTGTTGGCTCGGGCGGGTTCTAACCCGCCTTACCACTCACGACCGGGCCGCGGGGGCCATCAGGGCGAGGCGGCAGCACAGCTGGTGGCGGTCGTCCTCCAGGGAAGCGCCGGTGAGCTGCTCGATCTTGCGCAGCCGGTTGAGCACCGTGTTCCGGTGGCAGTACAGCAGTTCGCCGGCGCGGCTGGGGGAGCGGTCCGCCCGGAACCACGCTTCCAGCGTCTCCAGGAGGACCCGGCGCTCCTCGTCCTCGAGGTCCAGGACGCGGCCGAGGGTTTTCGCCGCCAGCCGGTGGGCCAGCCGCGGGCTGGCGGCCACCAGCGCCTCGGGCAACCGGTCGTCGAGCACGGCCAGGCCCGGCACCTCCGGCGGCTGGGTGTCCAGCGCGATTTCCGCCAGCCGGTAGGCGATGCCGATCTCGGCGAGGCCGTCGACCTCGCCGGACAGGCCCGCGCGGTGGTGCAGGTGGGGCGTCAGCAGCCCGGCCAGCCGACCGGCGGTGCTCCCGCCCAGCTCGGCCAGCCACACCACCCGGTCCCGGTAGGGCGCCACGACCACGCGGATCCCCAGCGCCGCCAGCTCGGGGACCGGCACCACGTCCTCGGCCGCCAGGTCGCCGACGACCAGGACCACGACGTACCGGCCGTGCCCGGGCAGGCCCAGCTCGGCCTCGGCGTCCGCGGCGACGGCGGGGTCGGCGCCGCGGCCTTCGACGAGCACCCGGACCAGCCCTTCCCGGCGCCGGTTCGCCCGGGTCCGCAGCTGGGTCTCCCGCGACCGGTACCCCTCGACCATCGCCGTCGAGACGCGGTCGGTCGCCTGCCACAGCACCATCACGCTGTCGACGAACTCGGTCAGCTCGGCCGGTGACCGGCGGCGGGCCACGGCCAGCAGCATCTCCCACAGCAGCTCGGTGCCCAGCCGGAACAGGTGCAGCACCGCTTCCAGGGGCACGCCCTGTTCGGCGCGGCGGCGGCCGGTGGCCAGCGGCGCCGCGATCCAGCCGGCCCGCGTTTCGAACCCCTCGGTCATCAGGACCAGCGCGCTGCGGGCGTTGTCCATGAACGACTGCCGCATGTCCGCGGGCGCGACCCAGTCGCCGCGCGCGTAGAACGTCTTCTCCTCGACCGCGCCCCGCTCGGTCAGCCGGTCGGCGAACGACGGCAGCTCGGTGAGGACGACGGCGGCCACCTCGCGGATGACCCTCCTGGACGCGTGCGGATGCCCCGGCATCCGCCGACCATAGCGCCGCGGGCTGGGCCGGTGCCGCGAACTGCTTGTGCACGGCGCACAGCCGGGCCGGATCCGGGGCCGGCCGTCAGCTGTCGGTCAGCGGCCGTTGCCAGCCTCTCGCCGTAGCCCCGAATCCACCGTGAGAGGTAAGCGATGAGCCCTTCCGACGACATCGAGCGCACCCTGGCCCAGCTGATCGCGAAGGTGTCCGGCACCGACCCGGTGACGCTGTCCGCCGAACGCCCGCTGACCGGCCTGTCGCTGCGCGACGAGCTGGACATCGACTCGCTGGCCATGGTCGAGCTGACCGACGAGATCGAACTCAGCTACGGCCTGATCATCCCCGAGGAGAACCTCCCCTCCTTGCAGACCTTCGGCGACGTCGCCGCCTACCTGCGCGCGGCGGCGTGAACAGCCCGGACGTCGAGGTCGTGGTCACCGGCGTCGGCGCGACCACCCCGCTGGGCGGGGACGTGCCCGCCACCTGGCGCGGCCTGCTCGACGGCCGCACCGGAACGTCCACTCTGGACACCGCATGGGCGCGGGACTTCCCGGTGCGCATCGCCGCGCGGCTGGCCGCCGAACCCGACGGCGAACTGGCGTACGTGGAGCTCAAGCGGATGGACCGGGCCGAACAGCTGGCCGTGATCGCCGCGCGGCAGGCGTGCCGGGACGCGGAGCTGGCCGGCGACACGGTGGACCCCCTGCGCTGCGGCGTCGTGATCGGCACCGGCATCGGCGGCGCGACGACGCTGGTCGCCCAGCACGACGCCCTGCGGGACCGGGGGCTGCGCGCGGTGTCACCGCAGCTGATCCCGATGGTCATGCCCAACGGCCCGGCCGCGCTGGTCGGGCTCGCGCTGAAGGCGCGGGCCGGGGTGCACGCCCCGATGTCGGCCTGCGCGTCCGGGGCCGAGGCGATCGCCTGGGCGTGGCGGATGATCGTGGCGGGGGAGGCCGACGTGGTGGTGGCGGGCGGCACGGACGCCTGCATCACGCCGGCGATCATGGCGGGGTTCACCCGGGCGCGTTCGATGAGCACCCGCAACGCCAGTCCGGAAGCCGCGTCCCGCCCGTTCGACGCAGGCCGGGACGGCTTCGTGCTGGGGGAGGGCGCCGGCATCGTCGTGCTGGAGCGCGCGGACTTCGCCGCGGCGCGCGGCGCGAGGGCGTACGGCCGGCTCGCGGGCGTGGGCATGAGCAACGACGCCCACCACATCACCGCCCCGGACCCGGACGGCGCCGGGCAGTGCGCCGCCATGACCACCGCGCTGCGCCGGGCGGGCCTCGCGGCCGGGGACGTCGGCCACGTGAACGCGCACGCGACGGCGACGCCGCTGGGCGACCTGACCGAGAGCGTCACGATCCGGCGGGTCCTCGGCGACGGCCCGGTGGTCACCGCGCCGAAGGGCGCGCTGGGGCACCTGCTCGGCGGCTCCGGCGCGGTGGAGGCGATCGCGACCGTGCTGTCGGTCCGGGACGGCCTGGTCCCGCCGACGGCGAACCTCGAGACGCCCGACGTCCGGATCGGCCTCGACGTCGTGGCCGGCGAGCCCCGCCGCGTCACGCTGACCGCGGCGATCAGCAACTCGTTCGGCTTCGGCGGCCACAACGTGACGCTGGCGTTCGCCGGTGTCTAGAAAGGACAGTGCCATGCACGTGGCGATCGGCGGCGTCGCCGCCCACCTGCCCCCGGCTCTGGTCGGCGACCGCGAGATCGAGGAGCGCATCGCCCGCGAGAGCCACGGTTTCACCCCCCGGCCGGGCGCGATCGGCAAGCTCAGCGGGATCAGGACCCGGCACCGGGCCGCCCGGGGTGAACTCGCCTCCGATCTCGCCGTGGCCGCGGCCGCGAAACTGCTGTCCGGCGCCGGGCTCGGGGCGCACGAGGTGGATCTGCTCGTGTTCGCGTCCGCCTCCCAGGACCTCGTCGAACCGGCCACCGCGCACGTCGTGGCGGCCAAGCTCGGGGCGACCTGCCCGGTGTTCGACGTCAAGAACGCCTGCAACAGCTTCCTCAACGGGATGCAGGTCGCGGAGGCGCTGATCCGGAGCGGGCAGTACCGCCGGGTCCTGGTCTGCACCGGCGAGACCGGCTCGCGGGTGGTCCGGTGGCCGGTCGCGGACCGCGCTCAGTTCGTCGACTCCCTCGCCGGCTACACCCTGTCCGACGCCGGGGCCGCGATGCTGCTGGAGGCCTCGCCGGTGCCCGGCATCTTCCACCGCGAGTTCTCGGCGGACTCCTCGGCCTGGCACGTCGCCTCGATCCCGGGGCACGGCGGCGCGAACTCCCGCGACCTCGCCACCGACGGGTACATGCGGGGTGACGGCCGCACGCTGATGGAGTCCGTCGTGCGGGGGATCCGGCCGCAGCTGGACGCGGCACTGGCCCGCACCGGCCTGAGCCGGGACGACTTCGCGCTCTTCTGCGTCCACCAGGTCGGGGTGCCGCACCTGCGGGTGTTCCTCGAGTGCAGCGGGGTACCGGAGGACAAGCTCGTCGTGACGATCACCGACCACGGCAACGTCGCTTCGTGCAGCCTGCCGCTGCAGCTGAGCCTGGCCCGGGAAGCGGGCCGCTGCGGTCCCGGTGACAAGGTCGCGTTCATCGGGCTGGCCGGCGGGGTCAGCGTCGGCACGGTCTTCGCGGAGCTGACGTCATGACGCGCCTCTGGGTGATCATCCCCGCGTACAACGAGGAAAAGTGGATCGAAGGGCCGCTGCGGTCGCTCGCCGCCCAGCGTTTCCGCGACTTCACCGTGCTCGTCGTGGACAACGCGAGCACGGACGCCACCGCCGACGTCGTCCGCGCCTTCGCCGCCGCCCACCCCGAGATGGACGTCCGGGTGATCGGCGAGCCGCAGAAGGGCACCGGCGCGGCCTGCGACACCGGCATGCGCCAGGCCATCGCGAACGGGGCCACGCACCTGGCGCGGACCGACGCCGACTGCCTCGTCGCTCCACAGTGGACCGAAGCCGTCCTGCGGGGCTTCGCGGCCGGGCTGGAACTGATCGGGGGCCGGTTCAAGGCGCGCACCGACGACTTCGCCGTGCCCCGCACCGAGCGGGCCGTGCTGGCGTTCCTGGTGGCGTTCGGCGGGTACTGCGCCCGGTTCCGCCTGGCCAACCGCGGGCCGGCGTACCTCGGGCCGTACCTGCTCTGCGCGGGCGGCAACACGGCCATCACCGCGCGCCTGTACGAGCGGTGCGGCGGCTATCCCCGGACGTGCATCGAGGACGACCACGAAGATCGCACGCTGGTGAACCGCGTCCGGTGCGTCACCCGTGCCTACGGGCGGCGGCGGGACATGGTCGTGTACTGGTCGCAGCGGCGGACCAAGGCGTGGGGCATCCGCAACACCTTCGCCTGGTACACCAGCCACGGCTACCGCGGCGAAACGGTGGACGTCCGATGAGGGCGGGCGCGCACGAGCTGCGGGTGCAGCTGGCGGCGCACCCGCTGGTGTACCCGGTGGTCCGCGTCCTCGGCCGGCTCGGTCCCGCGGTCCGGGTGCCCGGCCTCGGGGTCGTCGTGAACGAGGCCTCGGCGGCCCGGGAGGTGCTGACCGACACCGACAGTTTCCGCAGCGGCGGCGGCACCGAGGCGGACCTGTGGACCCCGGTCTTCGGCCCGTCGATGCTGGTCAACATGGACGGCCCCGAGCACCGGGCCATGCGGCGCAAGCTCGCCGAGTTCTTCACCCCGGCCTACGTCCGCCGGCTGATCGACGCGGCGTGCACCGAGCCGCTGGCCCGCGCGGCCGAGGCCCTGCGCGGCGGCCGTCCGGTGGACGTCGTCCGGACGACGAAGATCGTCGCCGGGGCGGTGACCAGCGCGCTGGTCGGGTTCACCGTGACCGGCTCCCCGGCCGAGCGCGAGGCGGCGTACCTGCGGATGACCGGCCAGGCTACCGCGATCATCGGCCTGGTCAAGCTGGGCAAGCTCCGCCTGAACGACCGGCAGATCGCCCGGGCGCGGGCGATCGTGGCGGACATCGGCGCCGCCACGTCGCTCGCGTGGGCCGCGGGGGACGAGACCACGGCGGTCGGCCGGATGCGCAGCTTCGGGCTGACCGAGGCCGAGGCGCGGGGGCTCGCGTCCGCGTTCCTGATCGCGGGCACGGAGACGATCACCAGCCTGCTGCCCCGGATGGTGGCCCTGCTCCACGACCAGGGCGAGCTGGCCGCGGTCGCCGAGGCCTACCGCGAGGGTGATGCGGGGCCGCTGGAAGCCGCGATCCACGAGACGGCCCGGCTGATCACGCCCGCGCCGATCATCCTGCGCAACGCCGTCCGCGCCGGCCGGATCGGCGGGGTCGCCGTCCACGCCGGCGACCGGGTCGTTTTGTCGACTCTCAACTGCGCCCGGGCCCACGGCCGGTTCGACCTGGCCCGCGCGCACCCGCCGGAGCTGCGACGGCTGTGGTTCGGGGCGGGGCCGCACTTCTGCCTCGGCTATCCGCTGGCGATGGCCGAGATCCACGCCATCCTCGGCACCGTGGCCGCGGCGGGGCCGCTGCGGATCACCGCCCGCCGGGCCGCACCCGGGGTGCTGTTCCCCGCCTATCGGCGTCTGGAGGTCAGCTGCGCATGAACGATTTCGTGACCCGGTTCCTGGACGTCGCCGAGGAGCGGCCCGGCGAGGTGGCGGTCATCGACCCCGACGGCCGCACGACGACGTTCGGCGAACTGCGCCGACTCGCCGTCGAAGTCGGCACCGGACTCCGGGCCGAGGGCCTCGAGCCCGGCGACGGGGTGCTGTTCGCCGTCCGCAACTCGGCTCGGGCGATCGGCCTGTTCCTCGGCGCGCTGCGGGCCGGTGCGGTGCTCATCCCGGCCGACACCGCCGTCGGCCCGGCGCTGGTGTCCGCACGGTTGCGCGCCTACCGCCCGCGCTGGCTGGTCGCGGAGTCGCTGTTCTACACGACCAGCGTCGTGGGCCCGGCCCGGTCCTTCTGCCGCCGCCGCGGGTGGCCGGTGCCGGACCTGCGGCAGCCGATCGGCGACCCCGGCATCCGGCACGTCCACCTCGGCCGCCGGCTGCCGGGCGTCCCGAAATCCGCGCTGCCGCTGAAAAGCCTCCTCGGCCGCCCACCGGCCGCGGCACCGGAACGCGACCCCGACGCGCCCGCGTTGATCGTGTTCACCTCGGGCACCACCGAGCAGCCGAAGGGGGTCGTGCATTCGCTGCGGTCGCTCACCGCGGCCGTGACCATGCTGGGCGGGCACCTGCCGTTCGCGCCCGGGGACGTGATGCACGCCGACGGCATCGTGGCCGGCCTGCCGGCGCTGCTGGGCGGCGCCCGGCTCTCACTGCCGAAGCCGTCCGCGCCGCCCGAGCGGTTCGCCCGCGACCTCGCTGACCGCCGGGTGACCCACGCCTACGGCGTGCCGGTGCACCTGGCCGAGGTGTTCGGCGTCCTCCCGCGGTGGCCCGCGCACGTCCGCCACCTGGTGATGGGGTCCGCTCCCGCGGCACCCGCCGTGCTGCGGCAGGCGCTGGCGGCGGTCCCCGGCGGGCAGGTGCTCTCGATCTACGCGATGACCGAAGCGATCCCGATCGCGGCCGCCCGCGCGGAGGACAAGCTGGCCCACCTCGAGCAGGGCCTCCCGGGAGACCTGCTCGGCCCGCCGTCGCCCGGGGTGACCGCCCGGATCGCCGCCGACGGCGAACTGCTCGTGTCCGCGCCCAACGCCTGCCTCGGCTACCTGGGGGCGCCGCCGCGGACCGAGCTGGCCACCGGCGACCTGGCCCGCCTCGACGACGCCGGCCGGATCGTCCTGACCGGCCGCAAGAAGGACATGCTCATCCGCGGTTCGTACAACATCTACCCCGGGCTCTACGAGCCGTCGATCGCGCTGCTGGCCGGCGTCCGGGAAGCGGCGATGGTCGGGACGCCCGACCCGGTGACCGAGGACGAGAGCGTGGTGCTCGCGGTCGTGGCCGACCCGGCGGTGGACCCGGCCCGGCTCGTCCGGCGGCTCCGCAGGCAGCTGCCGGACCTGATCGACGCCGAAGCCGTGCCCGACCGGATCGTCGTCCTGCCGGAGCTGCCCCGCTCGGGCCGGTCCCGCAAGCTCGACCGCGGCCGCCTGCGCGAGCTGATGACCGCGAGCCGGCCGTGAGGCTCGCGGTGACCGGCGCGACCGGGTTCGTCGGCGGTGCGGTGTGCCGGGCGGCCGCGGCGGCGGGCTGGCAGGTGACGGCCTTCGGCCGGCGCGCCGCGGCGGACCCCGGCCGGCTCGGCGGGGCCGCGTACCGTTCGTGGGACATCGGGACGGCCAAGCTCGCCGACCCGCCGGGCGTCGACGCGGTGGTGCACTGCGCGGCCTCGGCGACCGACACCGGCGTGGCCCACGAGGTGTGGCGGACGAACCTGCTCGGCACCCACCACGTGCTGGCGTCCTTCCCGGACTGCCGCATCGTCCACGTCAGCAGCGCGAGCGTGTACGACCCGTTCCGGCCGACCGTGCGCGCCAAGGAGCACGAAGCTCCGGTGGACCGCTACCTGAACGCCTACGCAGCCGCCAAGGCCGCGGCCGAACAGCTCGTGCTGGCCATCGGCCGCGACGCGGTCGTCCTGCGGCCGCACGCCGTCTACGGCCCCGGGGACACCACCCTGCTCCCGCGGCTGCTGGAGAACGTGCGGTGCGGCCGGTTGCTGGTGCCGGGCAACGGGAAGGTGCTGGTCAGCATGACCAATGTGGACAATCTGGCCCGTGCCTGCCTGCTCGCCGCGACGGCCGCACCGGCGTGGCCGAGCGTGTTCAACATCGCCGACAGCGCGCCGGTGCCGATCGACTGGGCCCTGCGCGGCCTGCTGGCCTCGGCGGGCGTGCGGGTGCGGCCGGCGTACGTGCCGGCCTGCCTGCTCGCCCCGTTCGCCCGCCTGTTCCCGGGTGGACGGCTGAACCGGTACGTGATCAGCCAGTTCGCGGTGGAGCGGTCCCTGGACATCTCCGCGGCGATCGACCGGCTCGGCTACGAGCCGTCACCGACGGTGTTCCGGTAGGCGTGGTGGGTGTGGCGCTGGGGTTCCGCCACACCCACCACGGACCTGTCACTGTGCCCCACGCCCGGCGCGCCGGCACCGGCATTTTTGCCGTGCTCAGCCCCGCAGCGCGACGGCCGCCGGGCGGACGGCGACGTCGAGGTAGACCCCTTCGAAGGTGTCCAATGTGGAATCCAGGTCGTGCGCGGCGATCAGCGCGAGGCTCGCCCGGCCCATCGCCGTCCGGGCCGGCGCGTCGGTCAGCACTGCGGTGAGCCGCCCGGCCAGCGCCGCGACGTCGCCGGGCGGGTAGAGCCAGCCGTTGCGGCCGGGCCGGACGAGGTGGGGCAGCGCCATCGCGTCCGCGGCCACCACCGGTTTGCCCGCGGCCATCGCCTCCATGGTGACGAGGCTCTGGAGTTCGGCGGTGCCCGGCATGCAGAAGACGGTGCACCGCCGGTAGGCCCGGACCAGGTCCCCGTCCGGGACGAAGCCGTGGAAGGTCACCCGGTCCGCGAGGCCCAGCCGCTCCGCGAGCGCCTCGAGCCGGCCGCGTTCGCTGCCGTCGCCGACGAGCTCGACCCGGACGTCCGCGGGCAGGGAGACGGCCGCCTCCAGGAGCTCGTGGACGTTCTTTTCCGCGTCCAGCCGGCCGACGAAGAGCACGTTCGGCGCCTCGGCGGGCTCGTCGGGCGGGCCGGCGTAGTGCGCGCGGTCGATCCCGCAGGAGATGGCCAGGACGGGCCGGTGCAGGCCGTTCCGTTCGAGCAGCTGGGCCGCGCGCGGCGTCGGGGTGGTGCAGACGGTGGCGCGGCCGAAGACCCGGGCGAGGTCGCGCCACGCCAGCCGGATGAGCGGTCGGTGCGTCCAGCGCGGCAGCGGGCCGTAACCGAGCAGGTTCTCCGGCATGAAGTGGTTGGTGGCCACCACGGGAACGCCGGCCGCGGTGGCGGCGCGGACCGCGCTGCGGCCGACCAGGAAGTGCGCCTGGGTGTGCACGACGTCGGGGTCGATCCCGGCGAGCAGGGCCGGCACGGCCTTCGCGGTCCGCCACGGCGGGCAGACGCGGAACGTCGGGTGGAACGGCGTGCGCACCGAACCGAGCCGGTGGACGGTGACCCCGGCCGCCGTTTCGGTGCAGTCTTCGCTGGTGGGCGCCGGGCAGAGGACGTGGACGTCGTGCCCGCGGGCGGCCAGTCCCGACGCCAGGCGGGCGGCGAAGTTGGCGGCCCCGTTGACGTCGGGCGGGTAGGTGTCCGCGGTGATCGCGATGCGCAGTGGCCCCTCGCGCCGCGCCTGGCGTGCGGGCGCGGCGGGCGACGGCAGTTCGCGGGTCAGGAGCACGAGTCCGCCCACGGCGATCAAGCCGGGCACGGCGACGCCGGCGAGCTGGCCCGGAGTCAGTTCCCCGTAGGCGAAAACGCCGATGAGGACGGCGCTCAGCGGGTCGACGATGGTCGTCGCGCCGGCCACGATCGGCGCCGGTCCGCTGGCGTAGGCCTGGTGCAGCAGCCACGCCCCGGCGAGCGTCGCCGCCACGGCTTCGGCGATGACGAGGAGGGAGAACGGGGCGACGGCCGCCGCCCGGATCAGCGCCGAGGTGAACCCGAAGAGCACCGCCGTGCCGAGCGCGGACAACAGGGACCGCGTCCGGCCGCGGGTGTACCGGGCGGCCACGGCCAGCCCGGCCGCGACCGGCAGCGCCCACTGGGCGGTCCCGAGATCGGGGGCCGGCAGGGCGGTGTTCGCGGCCGTGGCGGAGAGCGCGACGAACCCCGCGAGCCCGGCGACGCTCATCGCCAGCGCGGCGAGCACGGTCCGGGTGAGCGGGGTGCGCGCCAGCAGGACGGTGAGCACCAGGGTGAGCACGCCGATCGGCTGCACGACGGCGAGCGGGGCCAGGGTGAGCGCGAGGACGTGCAAGGCGGCGCCGAGGCCGGCGAGCCCGATCCCGGCGTACCAGCCGGGGGTGCGCAGGATGGCCCGGACCCCGGACAGCCGCAACGCCGGGCCCGCGGTCGCCCCGCGGACGGCCCGGTGCTGGAGGTGGACGGTCCCGGCGAAGCAGCACGCGCCGGCGGCGGCGAGAACGATGGCGAGGGTCAGCACGATTTCCTCCCGGAACGCAGGACGGCGAGGGCCGGCTCGCCGAGCAGGACGAGGTAGACGACGAAGACGAGCCGTTCGGCGAGCCCTTGGAACAGCGGGCCGTCGAAGCCGCGCGAGGGCGCGAGCAGCACCGGAAGCTGGCTGAGCAGGAAAACCGTGAGGGCGGCCCACGCCCAGTCGGTGTGCCGCCGCAGCCGGACGGCGAGGGCGTGGTGCACCGGGTGGCCGGCGACGTCCCGGGCGAGCAGCCCGGCCGCGGCGGGCAGGCTGACGAACAGGACCAGGCCCGCGAAGCGGTGGATCTCGGCGGAGAGCGTCATCGGCGCGCCGGTGGGGATGGTGGGGAAGAAGGCGCAGAGCGTCAGCCCCCCACCCCAGCAGCCGGCCAGCGCGACGACGGGCCGGGACACGGGCAGCCCGGCCTTGCCGAGGCCGACCAGCAGGAACCCGGTCCCGGCGGCCAGGGCGAGCACGCCGACCCCGAATCCGGCGGCGGCGGGGGAGAGGGCGTAGTCGCTGATCACCTGCCGGACGGGATCGACGGGTTGGGTGACGTGCAGGAACAGGGTGGTGGCCACGGACAAGCCGAAGCACGCGATGGCGGCGGTGGCCCAGACCCGGGCCTGGCGCGATCCCGCTGCCGCGGACGGCGCGGGACGGATCGTTTCGACGGAGGACACGATTCGAAGTTCGGGTCCGCGGATGAAAGAACCTTAAGAGCCGCCGCTGGGCCGGTTAAGAAACGCGGTCGCTCTTCAGCCGCACGCGCATCTCGGCGCCGCCGCCGGGCGCCGCGCCGGCGACGACGCGGCCGGCGTGTGCTTCGACGATCTGGGCCACGATGGCCAACCCGAGCCCCGAGCCCGGCATCGACCGGGCCGCGGTGGCACGGTAGAAGCGCTCGAAGACCTTGGGCCGGTCCTCTTCGTCGATGCCCGGCCCTTCGTCGGTGACTGTCAGGTCGGCATGGCCGTCCGAAGTGGACAGGCTGACCCGGACGGTCCCGCCCGGCGGACTCCATTTGGCCGCGTTGTCGAGCAGGTTCAGCACCACGCGGGACAGCCCGCCCGGCTGGCCGGTCATGCTCGCGGGGGCGGTCGAGACGGCGAAGACGACCTGCGGCCAACGCGCCCGCGCCCGGATGACGGCGCTGTGGACCACGTCGGCCAGGTCCAGAGGTCCGAACGGCTCGGGGTCGGTGTTCTCCGCGGCCAGTTCGACCAGCTCGGTGGTGAGCGTGGTCAGCTCTTCGGCCTGCACCCCGAGGTCCCGCAGCAGCCGGGCGCGGTCGTCGGGGGCGAGGACCCGGCCGGAGGCGAGTTGCTCCTCCGCGTACGTGAGCAGTTCGACGTTGGTGCGCAGGCTGGTCAGCGGGGTCCGCAGCTCGTGGCCGGCGTCCTGGACGAGCTGCTGCTGGGCGGCTTTCGACGCCGCGAGCGCGGTCAGGAGGTGGTTGACCGCGGTCGCGAGCCGGGCGATCTCGTCGTGGCCGGCGACCGGGATCGAGCTGTCCAGGTCCTGCGTCTCGGCCACCTTCTCGACGGCCCCGGTGAGCCGGTGGACCGGGCCCAGGCCCGCCCGCGCGACGCCCCAGCCGACCACGCCGGCGAGGGCGGTGCCGGCGAGCCCGATCCAGGTGAGCAGCACGCGCAGGTCGTCGAGGGTCCCTTCGATGCCGATGACCCGGCTGGCGACCTGCACCGCGCCGCCGCCGGGCCGGGGTACGGTGCTCACGCGGTAGACCGTCTCGTCGTCTTCGGGCCCGGCGCCGGCGAGGTCCTGGCCGCTTCCGCGCGCCGCGACGCGGGCGGCCGGGGACGTCACCGGTCCCAGCCACTCGGCGCCCGCGGTGGCCGCCACCGGCTGCCCCCGGTCGTCGAGGAACCGGACGACGAAGGGCGGCGGTGTGCCGGCGACGACGAGCAGCTGCCGGATTTCGGACGGCAGGTCGTCGTCCGACCAGTCGCCCGGCAGCTCGTCGGCGCCGTGCAGGGCGCGCAGCGCGTCCTCCGGTGTCGCCGCCCGCACCGCTTCGGCCGTGTCGGCGCGCATCCGGAGGTCCAGGTTGTCGTACATCCGGCCGTGCATCAGCCACCAGCCCGCGAGCGACACGACGACCACGGCGAACGCGACGCCGAGCGTGGAGAGCATCGCGACCCGCGCGCGCAGGGTGAGCTTGCGCCGTCCCAGGCCGCGCAGCAGCCTCACAGGGGGTCCTCGCGCAGGACGTAGCCCACGCCGCGGACGGTGTGCAGCAGCCGGGCGGCGCCCTCGGCTTCGAGTTTCTTCCGCAGGTAGCCGAGGTAGACGTCGAGGCTGTTGGAGCTGTTGCCGAAGTCGAAGCCCCAGACGTGCTCGAACAGGACGGTCCGGGTGAGCACCTGCCGCGGGTGGCGCAGGAAGAGCTCGAGGATGGCGAATTCGGTGCGCGTCAGCCGCACCGGACGGCCCGCGCGCACGACCTCCCGCGTGGCCGGGTTGAGCGCAAGGTCCCCGAAGCGGAGATCGGCGGGGGCTTCGGGGACGGCTTCGTACCGCGCGCGCCGCAGCAGGGCCCGCACCCGGGCGAGCAGCTCCTGGAGGGAGAAGGGCTTGGCGAGGTAGTCGTCGGCCCCGGCGTCGAGGCCGGCGACCCGCGCGGTGACGTCCCCGCGCGCGGTGAGCATGAGGACGGGCACGAGGTTCCCGGCCGCCCGCAGCCGCCGGCAGGTTTCCAGGCCGTCGAGCACGGGCATGGTGACGTCGAGGATGACGCCGTCGGGTTCGCGCTCCCGGATGACGTCGAGGGCGGCTTGCCCGTCCTTGGCGACCTCGACGGCATAGCCCTCGAAGCGCAGGGTGCGCGACAGGGAGTCGCACACGGCATCCTCGTCGTCGGCGATCACGATCAGCACCCTGCCGATTCTCCGAGGCGGCGGGAGCGGTCGCCAGGCGGGGTTTTAAGAAACGGCTAAGAACCGGGAGCCCCCGTGGAGGGCACGCCCCCGACGACGCGCCCTTCACGGGTGGGCCTGCAGCGGCCGGGCTGTCCCGGCGGAGGGCGCGACCCCCAACGACGCGCCCGCCACCGGGTCGCCCCGGCATTCCCCCTCTTTCGCCGTGGCCCTAGGGTTTCCGACGCCGTCCTCGTTTCGTCCTCGCGCCGGCATTCGCCGCTTCACCTGCGCGTTCGGCGAAACCGGCCGGTCCGATGACCAGGGGGTGGCGATGAGGTTCCGGATCCTCGGGACGCTGGAAGTGCGGGTGTCCGGGAGCCGGATCACCCTGGCGAGCCCGCGGCAGCAACGCGCGCTCGCCGTGCTGCTGCTCAACGCCGGCGCCGTCGTCCCGGTGGAACGCATGATCGACGCGCTCTGGGAGGACGAGCCGCCGGCGACCGCGGTGAAGCAGGTGCGCAACTGCGTTTCCGCGCTGCGGGGCCGGCTCGGCGAGCTCGGCGGGGCGATCGTCACCGACGGCCCCGGCTACCGCCTGCAGATCGACGGCGACGACCTCGACGCCCTCCGGTTCCGCCGGCACGTCGCGGCCGCCCGGGGACTCGCCGGGCAGGCCAAACTCGTCGACGCCGTCGAGGAAATCCGCACCGCGCTCGCCCTGTGGCGCGGCCCGGCGCTCGACGGGCTGCGGACCACCACGCTCGCCGGCCGGGCCGCGCTGCTCGACGAACAACGCGCCGAAGCCGTCGAACTCTGCGCCGAATGGCGGCTGCGGCTCGGCGAAACGGCCGAAGTCGTCCGCGAGCTGACCGAGTTCTGCGGCGAACACCCGACACGCGAACTGTCCCACCTGCTCCTCATGCGCGCCCTCGCGAAAGAGGGCCGCTACGCCGAAGCCTCGACGCTGTTCCACGGCCTGCGCCGGCGGCTGGCCGACGAACTCGGCGTCGACCCGAACCCCGACCTGCGGCGGCTCCACGACCGGATCCTCGCCGAGTCGGCGCCCAGCGCCGAGGAGCCCGAGCCGGAAGTGCCGCCGCAGCACCGGTTCGACCGGGCCGTCACCGAACTGGCCGAAGCCGTCACGTGGCAGTGGCGCGCCGAAGCCGAGCTGCGTTCGCTGCACCGGCCGCAGCCGATCATGCTGCGCTGGTCGTCGGCCGCGCGCGCCGGGAAGCCGCGGGGCGATCTCGACGACATCGCGGCGACGTTCACCGCGCTGCCCGTGCGGCAGCTGGTGGTGCTCGGCGATCCCGGCTCCGGCAAGTCCGTGCTCGCCCTGATGCTGACGCTGGACCTGCTGCGCACCCGCGCCCCGGACGCGCCCGTCCCCGTCCTGTTGTCGCTGGCCTCGTGGGACCCGCGGCGCGAGCACCTCGACCGGTGGCTGGCGGCCCGGCTCGCCGAGAACCACCCGGCGCTGCTCACCACCCGCGAGTACGGGACCGACGCCCCGACCCGGCTCGTCCTCGGCGGCCACGTCGTCCCGGTCCTCGACGGCCTCGACGAGATGCCGGCCGACCTGCGCGTCGCGGCGCTCGACGCGCTCGACCAGACCGTGGGCGCCGGACGCTCGCTGGTGCTGACCTGCCGCTCGGCCGAGTACGAGCAGGCGACCCGCGAATCCGGCGCGGTGCTGAGCGCCGCGACCGTGGTGCGGCTCGAACCCGTCGCCCGGCAGGAGGCGATCACCTACCTGACGGCGCGGCAGGGCGAAGACCGCTGGCAGCCGGTCGCCGACCGGCTGCGGCGCGAGCCGGAGTCGGCACTGGCCCGGGTGCTGCGGACGCCGTTGATGGTCGACCTCGCGCGGATCGGCTACGGCCGGCCGCCCGCCGATCCCGCGGAGCTGCTCGCCGCCGAAGACGCCGGAGTCCTCGAAGGACAGCTCCTCGACTCGTTCGTCCCCAACGCCTACGCGCAGGTGCCGCAGCCGCCGGGCCGGAACCCGAAGACGAGCCCGTCCGGGCGCTACACCGCCGAGCAGGCGACCCGCTGGCTCGGGTTCCTGGCCCGCCACCTCGAACGCGCGCGCAGCCGCGACCTCGCGTGGTGGCAGCTGTACCGCGCGGTGCCGGTCGGCACCCGCTCGGGCCTGATCGGCGTGCTGATCGCGCTGTTCTTCGTCGTCACCGGCTGGGTCGACGACGGCCCGGTCCTCGCGGCGATCTACGGCCTGTCCTTCGGGGGCGCCGCCTATCTGACGCACCGCTTCGGCCGTCCGCCGGAGCCGCTGCGCACCGAACTGCGCTTCGCCGGGGCGGCCGGGAAGTTCGCCGGCCGCTTCGCGATCGGGGCCGCGGTGGGTGTCCTGCTCGGCCTGGGCTGGTCGCTGGCGGCCGGCCTGGTCGTCTTCCTGGCGCTGGTGTTCGGCCTGGTGTTCGCGGTGCACGTGTGGCTGGCGAAACCGGTCGACGCCAGCCGCGTGGCGAGCCCGCGGACGATCCTGCGCAACGAACGGACGGGCGCGATCGCGCTGTCGGTGTCGTTCCTGGTGTCCCTCGGGCTGTTCGACGGGATGGCGTTCGCGTTCACCGCCCAGACGCGGTTCCTCCCGGTGCTGGGCGGCCGCTACGACCTGGCGCTGGCCGTCGCGGGCGGGATCGCGGGCGCGTCGTTCGGCTTCTTCATGGCCCGCGGCGTGGCGGCGGTCTGCTACGGCGTGGCGGGCGCCCTGGCGGGCGGCCAGGTGTTCCCGGCGGCGACGAACCCGGTGGCCCCGTTCGTGGTCGGCGTGTGCTTCGGCGTGGGCATCGGGCTGGCGGTGCTGGTGACCCGGGCCTGGGGCAACTACTTCGTCCACCACGTGTGGCTCGCGGCCACGGGCCGCCTCCCGTGGCGCCTGATGCACTTCCTCGACGACGCCCACCGGCGCGGGGTGCTGCGCCAGGCCGGAGGCGTCTACCAGTTCCGCCACGCGCGGGTCCAGGAACACTTGGCGGCGGTGAACTCCGACGAGTAGGCCAGTTTCGCAGAGATCGATCTTCGTGTGGTTGCCGTATCGCGCGTCGCGGCGGCCCGCCCAATCTTCCGCCGCCGGACTGTCACCCGATGCATTGGGCGGCTACGGTGTGGGCCTGGCGCGGGCAAGTCAGTAGGTGTGCGGTGGACGAACCTTCGGATGCTTGAGGTCGGGACGTGGCCGGTCGTGAGTCGGGGTAGTCAGGACGGTCTGTTCCGGGAGGAACGCTACCTGGCGGCGTGCGGCCTCGCGCCGCGTCATGTCGAAAGGATGTCGGATGCCGTCAAAGAGAATACGGCCTGGCTGATTCTCTACGTTCTTCTCGTGATGACCGTCATGTATTTCTCGATGTACGCTTTGTTGGAACCCGCTGTCCGGGCCAGATTGCCGCTGGGTGGCTTCCCGGGTGACCCGATCGTCTCCGTCGTCGATCTCGCGGTGTTGGTGGTGGCGGTGGGGCTGCTGCTGGCTGCTTGGCGTTTCGGGCCGCGACGCCGGCTCCTGGCGTCGGCCTTCCGATGCACGGAACTCCTGCTGGAGCTGGGGGCCGACTCGTCCGACGGCGGCGGCACGGAGTCGGCTGAACGAGTGCTGATGTTGCGTAGTCTCGCCGTGCGCCGACGGCGGCGCGTTGCACGGGTGGCATGGGCGATCACGCGGGACACTGCGCGGTGCGCCGGCCGGCCTGCGACAGCCGGCGAAACGGTCGGCGAATTGCTGCTCTGGTTCGCAGAGAACCCGGCCGATCGGCGGCGGCGCCCGATCGTGGCTGCGCACCTGGTCGAGCTGGTCGCCGCCGTCGCGGACAACCTGCCTCTTCCGCACGCGCAATTCGCGCCGGCCGCGAAGTACCGCACCACATCACCGCGCGCGGCCTTGCTGATGCAACTGCGGGCGTTCGTCAGGAGCGCGGTCGTCAGTGGTGCCATCCTGGCGGTGCTGACGGCGATCCTGCGGATCTGGCTGGGGTGAGCACGGCCCGGCGCCGTCACCCCGCGGCGACGGCGAGGTCCTCCGGCGGCGCCCACAGCGGCACGCCGTCCGCGCGTTCGGGGTGCAGCCAGTGTTGCCGCGCGGCCATCTCCCGTGCCACGTCCAGGAACGCCCGGACGCTCTCCGGCGGCTCGCCATCCCGCCACGCCAGCGACCACGGGTACACCGGCTCCAGCTCCTGCGGCCGGTACACCGGGATCCCGAGCTCGGCGTACCGCCGGGCGTAGCTGTCGAACTCGAGCAGGTAAGCGCTGTCCCGTGCCCGGGTGAGGGCGGCGTGGCACGTGTCGAACGTGCCCGGGTTGCCCAGCCAGCGCAAGGTCAGGCCCGTGTGCTGCTCCAGAGAACTCAGGTACCGGCCGTGCACGTTGTACAGCGCCGTGCCCGGTGCGTCGGCGAAAACCTCGATCGGACGTTCGTGCACCGACACCGCCGGGCGGCGCGGGTCGCCCGGGCGGCCGACCAGGCGGAACGGCTCCAGCCGCAGCAGCTCGTGCTGCCAGCCCGCCGGGTTCGCCGCCTTCAGCGCGCTCGTGACGCGGATGATCGCGACGTCCAGCTGGTCCTCGAGCAGCGCGGTGAGCTGGCGGGCGCTGTCCATCTGGCTCTGCACGAGCCGGATGCCGGGGTGGGCGGTGTGGAACGCGTCCGCGACCCGCCGGCTCGTGTCCAGCTCGAAGATGTGGGCGATCCGCACGTGGTGCGGGGCGGGCTCGCGCAGCATCAGGTCGGCGGTCGCCAGCAGCTGCCGGGCCAGGTGCAGGAACCGGTCGCCGCGCGGAGTGAGGGCCACGTGGCGGCTGTCGCGGACCAGCAGGGCGCCGCCGACGTCGGCTTCGAGCTTACGGATCTGCTTCGACAGCGCCGGCTGGCTGATGAAGAGCTTCGCCGCCGCGCGGCCGAAGTGCAGTTCGTCGGCGACGGTGACGAAGTACCGCACCAGCCGGAGGTCGAGGTCCACGCCGACGATGCCACCACGGCTATCGATCCGGGCGCAACAGGTCTTGGACGTCGGCGCCACCGGTCGGGTTGGCTGGGGACAGTGCTTTCGAAGAACTGGAGGATCCGATGGCCGGCACCCCCGTCGTGTTCATCCACGGGCTGTGGCTGCACGCCACCTCGTGGACCCCGTGGATCGACCACTTCCGGGCGGCCGGGTACGCGCCCGTGGCGCCGGGCTGGCCGCATGAGCCCGAAACCGTCGAGCTGGCGCGGGCGAACCCCGAAGCCGTCGCGGACACCAGCATCGACGAGGCCACCGAGCACTACGCGGCGATCATCGCCGGCCTCGACCGGCCGCCGGTCGTCATCGGGCACTCCTTCGGCGGCCTGATCACCGAGAAGCTGCTGGGCCAGGGGATCGGCCTGGCCGGCGTCGCCATCGATCCCGCGCAGATCAAGGGCGTCCTGCCGCTCCCGCTGGCGCAGCTGCGGGCGGGCCTGCCGGCGCTGGGGAACCCGGCGAACCTCCACCGCACGGTGTCGCTGACCGAGAAGGAGTTCCGGTTCGGCTTCGGCAACGCCCTGAGCGACGCCGAATCGGCGGAGCTGTACCGGCGCTGGACGATCCCGTCCCCGGCCCGGCCGCTGTTCCAGGCGGCGGCCGCGAACTTCGTGCTGCACTCCCAGGCCGCGGTCGACACCGGCCGGGCGGACCGCGGCCCGCTCCTGCTGATCTCCGGGACGGCGGACCACACGGTCCCGGACGTCGTCACGCGCTCGACGTTCAAGCAGTACCGGGATTCCACCGCCGTCACCGAGCTGAAGCAGTTCGAGGGCCGCGGCCACTCGCTGACCATCGACAGCGGCTGGCGCGAAGTCGCCGACGCCGTCCTGGCCTGGCTGCGCGAGCAGGGGGTCTAGCCGGTGGACCTCGGACTGGACGGCGCGGTCGCGGTCGTCACCGGAGCCAGCCGCGGCATCGGCCTGGCCGTCACCGAAGTCCTGGTCGCGGAAGGCGCGCACGTCGTGGCGGGCGCGCGCGTCCCGGGGCCGGGCCTGGAGGCCCTCGTCGAGGCGGGGAAGGCGCACGCGCTCGCGGTCGACCTCGGCACCGCGGACGGCCCGGGCCGGCTGGCCGAGCTGGCGGTGGCCGAGTTCGGCCGCATCGACGTCCTGGTCAACAACGTCGGCGCGGTCGCGCCCCGGCCGAACGGCTTCCTGCTGGTGACCGACGAAGACTGGACGCGCTCGGTGACGCTGAACCTGCTGAGCGCGGTCCGGGCCACCCGGGCGGTGCTGCCGACGATGGTCACGGCGGGCCGGGGGAGCATCGTCACGGTCGCCTCGGTCAACGCGGTCCTGCCCGACCCGGGCGTGATCGACTACAGCGCGGCGAAAGCGGCGCTGGTCAACTTCACGAAGTCGCTGTCGAAGGAGTTCGGCCCCCGCGGCATCCGCGCGAACGCGATCAACCCGGGCCCGGTCGCGACGGACCTGTGGCTCGGCACGGGCGGCGTGGCGGAAACCCTGGCGGCGACGACGGGCGCGAGCCCGGACGCGGTCGCGGACGAAGCAGCGGCCCACGCGGTCACCGGCCGCTTCACCCGGCCCGCGGAGGTGGCGAACCTGGTCGCCTTCCTGGCCGGTGGCCGGGTGGCGGGCAACATCACCGGCGCGACATTCGCCATCGACGGGGGCTATGCGACGGAAATTCACTGAATCCGGATCCGAATTGAGTAGGGTCCGGATCGAGTTGAGTAATGCCGATCCCTCAAGTGATCTCCGTGGTGTGCCGACAATGGGGCGTACGGACGAGAGGGGTCGAGGGAACCGTGCTGAAAAAATCACAGGTGGGAGAAGTCGCACGCCTGTTCATCGAGGGCGTGGAATCGATGGACGTGCTCACGGACACCCAGCAGCGGCTGGTGGATCTGGTGAAAGAGCACCTCGGCGGTGTCGCCGAAACCGCCGCGAAAGATCCGGGCGGCGAAGAAACGCTCACCGCGGAACTGGCGGCCCGGGCCGGCGCGGACGCCGGATTCGCGCGGAGCCTCGCCGAGTTGCTGCGCGAATACCGGCCGCAGGATGTCGACCAGAAGGCGCAGGCCCGTGACGGGGACGCCGTCGTGCTGAACGGCAACGGCACCGTGGTGACGCGATCCTGGTTCACCCGGATCAAGAAGGTCGTCTCCCGGAACAAGAAACTGTCGCTGGTGTTCCTGAGCATCACCCTCAGCTGCGGGGGAACGGTGTTCCTGCTGGCCCCGCACGACGACAGCGGCACCGTGGCCACGCAGCCGAAATCGGACGGCGTCACGTCGATCACGTCGACCGTCCCGCAGGCACCGAGTTCCGTCCCGGTCCTGCCCACCCAAGACCTGCCCGTCCTCCCGGCACCCGGCACCGGTGACGACGGGGGCAACCCGGCACCGGGCGGCGGCACGCGTCCTCCGCTGACCGGTGGCCAGGTGCCGACCGGTCAGGTTCCGGGCACCACCACGCCGAAAACCGGTGCCACGACGGCGCAACCGCGGCTCGCGACGACCACGGACCTGGCGAAGGGCCTGCCGGGGACGTCGGTCAACTTCTCCGGCACCGGCTACACCGCCTGCCCGGCCGAGGGCACCCGCAAGGTCGACGTGCTCTGGGACGGGTACGGCACCGGGAACACCGTAACCGCCGGGCCGGACGGCCGGTTCGCCGTGCGGTTCACCGTTCCGGAGTCCGCCGGCCCCGGCGCGCACTACCTCTACGGCCGGTGCGTCGACGGCGGCGAGTGGTCCCGGAGCACGTTCACCGTCACCCCGCCGCTGCAGGTGACGACCACGCCGGCCCGCGGCCGCGCGGGCAGTTCCGTGCAGGTGCACGGCACGCAGTACGGCGGTTGCCCCGATTACGGCGACCGGAGCGTCAACGTGCTCTGGGACGGCGCGGCGATCGGAACCGCGGTGCCGATCCGGGCGGACGGCACGTTCACCGCGACCGTCACCGTTCCCGCGGGCACGGGCGACCATTACGTCACCGGGCAATGCCGGGACGGCGGCCAATGGGCCAGGACGATATTCACGGTCACCCCGTAGCCGATTGACCGCGAACGCGATTCCCGGATTCGCTATGCTGGCGGGTCGTGAGCAGCCCGTGGCCGTTCGTCGGCAGAAGTGCCGAGCTCCGGCAGATCGAAACCGCGATGCGGGAACGGGACGGCGTCGTTCTCGTCGGCGACGCGGGAGTGGGAAAAACGCGGCTGGCCTACGAAGCGGTCGGCGCCGTCGACCCCCGCCGGACGCTGGGACTGTGGTTTCCGGCGACGGCGGCCATGACGTCGATCCCGTTCGGAGCGCTCGCCCAGGGCCTGCCGTCCGTGCCGGAGAGCGTCAGCCCGGCGGAACTGCTCCGCCGGATTGCGGACGCGCTGACCAGCCGGGCGGGCGCCCGCCGGCTGGTGCTCGGGATCGACGACGCGCACCTGCTCGACGAGCTCTCCGCCGCACTGGTCCACCAGCTCGCCCAGGCGGGGCGGGTGTTCGTGCTGGTGACCGTCCGGGCCGGGGAACGCGTCCCGCCGGCGATCACCGCCCTGTGGACGGAGGACCGGGCCGCGCGGCTGGAAATCCGGGCCATGACGCACGAAGACGTCCGCGAGGTGCTGGCCGCGGTGCTCGACGGCCCGGTCGACGGCGTGACCAGCCGGCGGATGTTCGAGCACACCCGCGGCAACATGCTGCTGCTGCGCGAACTGGTGAACGCCGGCCGCGAACGCGGCGCGCTCACCGAGATCGCCGGCGTGTGGCAGTGGACAGGTCCGTGGGTGGTGGTGCCCCGGCTCGCCGAGGTCATCGCCGAGCGGATCGGCAGGCTGGAACCGGACGAGCAGGAAGTCCTCGAGCTCGTCGCCTACGGCGAACCCGTCGGTGCCGACATCCTCGTCGGGCTGACCAGCCAGCGGGCCGTGCTGGCGGCGGAGTCGAAGAACCTGCTGTGGACCCGGCAGGACGGGCGGCGCGTCGACGTGCGGGCCGGGCACCCGCTCTACAGCGAAGTGATCCGCGCGCGGCTGCCGCCGCTGCGGGCCCGGGTCGTCCGGCAGAAGCTCGCCGACGCGGTCGCCGCCACCGGAGCCCGGCGGCGCGACGACTGGATCCGGATCGCGATCTGGCGGCTGGACGCGTCCCTGCCGATCGAGCCGGACGTGCTCACCGCCGCGGCCCGCCAAGCGTTCGCCGCGCTCGAACTCCCCCTCGCGGAACGGCTGTCTCGCGCGGCCCTCGACGCGGGAGCGGACGTCGCCGGGGGCGAGGTGCTGTGGCGGATCCTCTTCCTCACCGGGCGGCCTGCCGAGGCCGAGGACGTGATGGCGCAGGCGGCCGGGGCGCCGATGTCCGACGGCCAGCGCGGCGACTGGGTGATCGGCCGGGCGTACAACCTCTTCTGGGGCCTGCACCGGATCGACGCCGCGCACGAGGTGCTGCGGGAAACCCGGGCGGTGCTCGGCGACCGGGCGTGGCAGGACGAGATCGACTTCCTGCACTGCGTGTTCGACCTGCTCTCGGGGCAGCCGCGGAAGTCGCTGGAGGCGACCACGCGCCTCGCCGCCCGGCCGGACCTCAGCCCGCGGGTCGGCGCGCAGCGGCTGCTGTCCGAGGGCATGGCCCTGGTCCAGCTCGGTCGCTCGGCCGAGGCCGCGCAGCGGCTCGACGACCTGGAGGACGAGCTGGCGCTGTGCGCGCAGATCCCGTGGGTCCAGGAGTCGCGGGCGTTGTACCGGTGCTACGCCGACCTGTTCGCCGGGCGGCTGGACGAGGCGGGGACGCGCGCCGAGCAGTTCTACGCGCACGCGGTCGACACGCAGTGGGACTTCCCGCTCATCCTCTCGTGCGGCGCCCTGGCGCAGGTCGCGCCTGCGCGGCCGGGTCCGCACCGCGGCGAGCTGGGCCCGGGAGGGCCGCGCCCTCGCCGCCAAGCAGGTGTCGGCGATGTTCCGGGCGCACGTGATCGGGGAGGCGGCCCACGCCGAGGCCCTCGCGGGGAATCCGGCGGCCGCCGCCGAAGCGCTGGCGCAGGCGGACGAGCTCCGGTCACCCGCCGAAGGGCTCCTGCAGCCGTGGACCGAGCTGGCGCGGCCGTGGGTGGCGGCCGCGGCCGGCGACACCGGGCGCGCGGGCGAGCTGGCCCTGGCCGTCGCCGGGTTCTGCCGCGCCCAGGGTGCGCCGGTGTTCGAAGCGTTCGCCCTGCACGACGCCGCCCGCGTCGGCCGCCCCGGCGGCGCCGCGGAGCGCCTGCACGAGCTGGCCGCGGCCACCGAAAGCGAGTTCCCGCGCGTCTTCGCCGACCACGCCGCCGCGATGCTCGGGCCGGACCCCGCGGCACTCGCCGACGTCGGGCAGCGGTTCGCCGACCTGGGCACCGACCTGCTCGCCGCCGAGGCCTGCGCCCAGGCGGCGCGGGCGTTCCGCGCGGCGGGCGACCCCGCGACCGGCCGGCGGCTCCACACCCAGGCGATGCTGACGCTGAGTGGCTGCGAGACGGCGACGACCCCGCTGGTCGCGGAGATCACCCGGCTGCAGCTGACCGCCCGCGAACGCGAAGTCGCGCGGCTCGCCGCCGCCGGATTGTCCAATCAGGACATCGCCGACCGGCTGGTGCTCTCCGTGCGGACGGTCGGCAACCACCTCTACCGGCTGTACCCGAAGCTCGGGATCACCGACCGGTCCGGGCTCGCCGGGTTGTCGTTCCCGCAGGAACCGGATCGCTGAGGTCGCCGGACGTGCGCCCCGACCGTGGGGACTTCCCACAATTGTGCCGGCCCGCGGACGTCCCTATGCTCGCCGCCATGTCCGCTTCGCCGTCCGGGCGGCCTCGGGGCCTGCTGCGCTGGCCCACCTACGTGATGGGGCAGCTGCACCGCAGCGGGACCGGCCGGATCGACACCGCGCTGGCCGGGCACGGGGTCGCCCTGCGGGACTACTACGTCCTCGTCTGCATCGGCGAGGCCGGGCCACTCTCGCAGCAGCGGGTCGCCGACCGGCTCGGCTTCGACCGCAGTGACCTCGTCAAGGTGCTCGACCGGCTGGAGGCCGCCGGCTGGGTGTCCCGCGAGCGCGACACCGAGGACCGGCGCCGGCACGTGCTGACCCTCACCGAGCCCGGTCAGGCCACCGTCGGCAAGGTCGGAGAGGTCTCCACCGCGGTCACCGGCGAGCTGCTCGGCCGGCTGAGTCCCGGCGAGCGGGAGACCCTGCACCGGCTCCTGCTGAAGGCCTTCGGGGAACCCTCCGCCTGATTCGCCGGAAGAGGGTGGTCTTGCCGGACGATCTTGGCTAGCGTGACCCCAGCCGGGCTGCCGCGCGCGAGGGGGACGCAGGAGTGCTGGGAGTTCGACCTGCCGTGGGGTCCGCCGCCCCGGACGGCCGGGCGCGGGCGCCACCGCCGCCACGCGCCGCCGTCGTCCGCAGTTCCGCATCACCACCAGGGGGAACCCCATGCGAAGATCTCGTGTTCCATTCGTCGCCGCCGTCGTCTGTGCCGGGGCGGTGCTCGTCCCGTCGTCGGCCGGCGCCCTCGCCGGCGGGCAGCCGGTCGCCGACGGGGCCGACCGGTTCGCCGTCAAGATCACGACGGACACCGGGGCCTGCTCCGGCGCCCTGATCGCTCCACAGTGGATCGTCACGGCGGCGGCCTGCTTCCCCGGCGCCACCGCGCAGCCGGCCGCGCCGGCGAAGCCGACCACCGTGTACGCCGGGCAACCCGACCTGCGCACCGCCGTCGCCCACCGGGTGTCCACAGTGGTCGCCCGCGCCGACCGGGACGTGGCGCTGGCGAAGCTGACCCACCCGGTGGCCGGCGTCACCCCGCTGCGGGTCGGCAGCCGGCCGCCCGCCGCCGAGACCGTCCGGATCACCGGCTACGGCCGCACGGCGACCGAATGGGTGCCGAACCGGGCGACGACCGCGTCGTTCACCCTCGGCACCACCACGCCGACGACGGTCGCGGTGACCAGCCCGGCGGGCCAGGACCCGTGCCTCGGCGACGCCGGCGGCCCGCTGCTGCGCACGGGCACCGACGGCGGGCTCGAGCTCGCGGGCGTCCTGAGCCGGTCGTGGCAGCACGGCTGCCTCACGGTGACCGAGACCCGGCAGGGCGCGGTCGCGGCCCGCACCGACGACCTCGCGGGCTGGATCTCCGACCAGGTCACGCCGAAGTCGGTCCGGTTCGTCAACCACTACTCCCAGCGCTGCCTGGCCGTCCAGGGCGCGAACAACGTCGACGACGCGCCGGCGTTCCAGTTCGACTGCCCGGCCGCCTACGCCGACCAGGCGTGGGACATCGAGCCGCAGGCCGCCGGCGGGGTGCTGCTGCGCAACCAGTTCACCAAGAGGTGCCTGATCGTCCACGCCACCGGCAGTGGCAACGGGACGCCGCTGCAGCAGTACGAGTGCCTGCCGCAGTACTCCGACCAGCTGTGGGACATCGTCCCGGTCGACGGCGGCGTCCAGCTCAAGAACCGGGCGACCGGTGGCTGCGCGGTCGTGTTCGGCGCCAACAACGTCAACGGGGCTCCCGCGGCCCAGTACGAGTGCTTCCCGCAGTACTCCGACCAGGTCTGGGAGATGGCCCCGGTGCCGGACCCGGTGCAGGTCGTCAACCGCGCCTCGGGCCGCTGCCTGATCGTCCGTGGCGCGGACAACGTCAACGACGCGCCCGCGGTCCAGTACGACTGCCTGCCCCAGTTCCAGGACCAGGCGTGGGAGATCGACCCGCAGCCGGCGGGCGGGGTGCTGGTGCGCAACCACTACACGAAGAAGTGCCTGATCGTGCACGGCGCCGGCAACGTGAACGGGCAGCCGCTGCTCCAGTACGAGTGCCTGCCGCAGTTCACCGACCAGCTGTGGGACGTCGTCGCGGCGGACGGGCACGTCCAGCTGAAGAACCGGGCGACCGGCCGGTGTGCCGGGGTGGCGAGCGTCGGCAACGACGTCACCGCCGCGCAGTACGACTGCACGCCGCAGTCCGGTGACCGGGTGTGGGACATCCTCCCGTTCCCGAAGACGCCGTAAGCACCCGCACCTGCGGCTGATGGGCGTGCAGGTCTACATGGGCACCCGGATCCTCGACGAGGAACCGATCGTCGAGAACACGCGGCGCATCTTCG
>NZ_JBSGBK010000108.1:0-26413 GCF_053601215.1 Amycolatopsis sp. NPDC004772 | reverse complement strand
CCCCGCTCTTCCGTTCGGGCACCGCGTTAAAACTCTGCCCCTCGCTCGCTTTGGTTGTGTGTGTTTAGGCGGGTTCTAACCCGCCTTACCACTCACGACAAGCCGCGGCAGAGCACGGACTGGCACGTCAGCCTATGACCTCGTGCAGGCACAGCACGTTGCCTTCGGAGTCCGTGAACCACGCCGCCCGCTCGTTGCCCAGCTGGGCGATGTGGTCCACCGTGCGGAGGCCCTCCATCTCGAAGTCCTGGAACCGCACGCCGCGGTCCTCCAAGGTCTTCACCTCCGCCGGCAGGTTGCCGACCTCGAAGCTCAGTGCCGTGTTCTCGCTCTGCGAGCCCTCCGGCATCGGCCGGAGCCCGATGGCGCCGCCGGCGGCGGCGAAGTAGAGGGTTCCGTCTTCGCCCTTCCCCGTCTGCTTCAGGCCGAGGGCGTCCGCGTAGAAGTGGCCGGCGCGTTCACTGTCGGTCACCGGAAGCATCGTCGTGATGGTCGATTCGGTCAGCATGGCTCTCATGGTGCGCCGTCAGCTGCACCGGGTGTGACCTCGACTTTTTCAACGGTCGGAATTGAACGCGCGCAGTGTCCGCATCGCTTCGGCCAGTGCTGGGGCGTCGTCGCCGAGCGGGGTCAGGACGATCCGGCGCAGGATGTCCGCCGCCGCCGTGCGGGCCCGGTTCGCCACGTCCAGGCCGTGTTCGGTCAGCGACGCGAACGTGACGCGGCGGTCGTCGGGGCTGGGGATGCGGCAGATCAGGTCGGCCGCGACCAGGCGATCCGCCACCTTCGTGAAGCCGCCGCTGGACAGCGCCGCCTCGGTGGCCAGGCGGGTCATCGGCATCCGGTGCTCGGGCGAGCGCACCAGCCGCAGCAGGATGTCGAACGACGCGGGCGCGAGCCCGAAGCGCTCGGCGATCTCGCCCATCAGCCTGTCCTGGGTGGCCAGGTAGCCCTCGATGACCAGGCCCCACCAGGTGACGATCTCGTCGTCGTCGGTGTCCACACCCCGCACTTTACCGCAAAACTTCGCCGGATTATTTCTTTCGGGGAAGATGTCAGCCCGTTTGTACGAACCGTATACCGGACCTACCTACGATCGGGCGATGACTAACGAGGCACTACAGCGTGCTACCAAACTGCTGGACGCCGTCATCCTCGCCGACGGGCACAACGACCTGCCGTGGGAACTGCGGCAGCACGGTGGCCCGAACCCGGTCGAGGCGGCCGCGTCCCTCGACCTGACCGTGCGGCAGCCCGCTCTGCACACCGACTTCCCGAAGCTCGCCGACGGCAAGCTCGGCATGCAGTTCTGGTCGGTGTACGTGCCCTGCGAGTTCGAGGGCCACAGTGCCGTGACCGCCGTCCTGGAGCAGGTCGAGGTCGTCCACCAGCTGGTCGAGCGCTACCCCGACCGGCTCCGGCTGGTCACCACCGCGGACGAGGCCGAGGCCGCGTTCGCCGACGGCCGGATCGCGTCGCTGCTCGGGGCCGAGGGCGGGCACAGCATCGCCGAGTCGATCGGCGTGCTGCGGAGCCTGCGCCGCCTCGGCGTCCGGTACATGACGCTCACGCACAACTTCAACACCACCTGGGCCGACTCGGGCACCGACGAGCCGGCCCACGGCGGGCTCACCGAGTTCGGCCGCGACGTCGTGCGCGAGATGAACAAGATCGGGATGATGGTCGACCTGTCGCACGTCGCGCCGTCGACCATGCGGGCGGCGATCGAGGTCAGCTCGGTGCCGGTGATCTTCAGCCACTCCTCCTGCATCGCGGTGAACGACCACCCCCGCAACATCCCCGACGACGTCCTGGCCATGCTGCCCGGCAACGGCGGCGTCGCGATGATCACCTTCGTGCCCGCGTTCGTCTCGCCGAAGGTCGCCGCGTGGAACGACCGGCTCGAGGCCGCGATGGCCGAGGCCGGGCTGGAGTACCGGAACCTGGCCTTGCGCGGGAAGTTCATCCGGGAATGGGACGGGCCGACGAAGCCGCCGGCGACCGTGGAGGACGTCGTAGCGCACGTCGAGCACGCCCGCGAGGTCGCCGGCATCGACCACATCGGCCTCGGCGGCGACTACGACGGCGTCGGCTCGCTGCCGGAGGGGCTGGAGGACACGTCCAAGTACCCGGTGTTGTTCGCCGCACTGCTCGAGCGCGGGTGGAGTGAGGACGACTGCGCGAAACTGGCCGGCCGGAACACGCTCCGCGTCCTGCGGGAGGTCGACGGTTTCGCCCGTTAGGGGGTTTGAGGCAGCGCTCCCCGCACGCCGGACGGACACTGGGCACATGACGCACGCGCGCGGGGGCGCGGCCGACCGCCCCACCGGTCCCACCCACCACGACCTGCCGGGCACCGACGTGCCGGAAGGCGCCCTGGAACCCGCCGAGCTGCGGGCCGGCGACGTCCGCCCGGGCGCGGAGGAGGTGACGCCGGTGCGGCCGGCGCCGTCCCGGCCCGCACCCGCGAAGATCAAGCGCACCCGGATCAGCGGCACCTGGGTCGCGGTGATCGCCGGCCTGGTCGTGCTGGTCCTGCTGCTGATCTTCATCCTGCAGAACCTGGACTCGGTGACCGTGCACTTCTTCGGCGGCGAGGGCAGCCTGCCGCTGGCCATCGCCATGCTGTTCTCGGCCATCGGCGGGGCGGCGCTGGTCGCGCTGATCGGCGGAGCCCGGATCCTGCAGCTGCGGAAGCAGGCGCGCCGCCGCTAGACGATGATCGACGTCATCCCGAGCAGGGTGGCGCAAACGTTTTCGTCGCCGGACGTCCGGACGCGGCCGAGGTCGGCCGGGTTGCGGGTGCAGAGCCGCCAGAACGTGTCCAGGTCCGTCGTCACGGTGGCCAGCGGGGTGCGGGACGGCGGGGCGCCGCGGTCCACGACCCAGCCGTCGCGCTCACGGCGTGCGTGCCACTTGCCGTGGCCGGTCACGGTGTAGCCGACCTGCTTGCCGACCCGCGCGTCGACGTCCCGCAGGGTGTGCGGCAGCGCCCTCACGAACGTGTCCGCGATCGGCTCGGCGTACTCCGCCTCCAGCGGCGTGTGCTCCAGGGCCTCGCGGATCTGCACGTGGTGGACCCAGAACTCCGAGTAGTCACGGGCCGCGTCCAGCCAGCGCGGCGCGGGCTCGTCACCGGCCCAGCTCACCGGGACGCCGAGGACGTCGAGGTCCAGCTGGGCCCAGTACTCGGTCGTCTGGCCCATGAACTCGTACAGCATGGTGAGCAGGACGTCCGTCGACAGCCGGCGGCACGCGACGACCCACTCCTCGTTGATCCGGTCGATGAACCGGGGGAACGCCTCACCCGGCCGGGGGGAATCCGCCGCGTGCCCGTCGCGGCCGCGGGACAGCCGGCCGACCTTGTCGCCCAGCAGGTGGGCGGCGACGTCCTTGACCGTCCAGCCGGCGCACATCGTCGGCCGCGTCCAATCTTCGTCGGTGAGGGCGCCGAGCAGCGTCATCAGCGCTTGTTCTTCTTTGGAGAAGTACGGGAGGACGTCGATCGGCGGGCCCCAGCGCGTCGGACTCATGTGGCCATCCAAACACCGTGTTGTTCCGGGGCTTCGCCCCAGGCCGGGGGCTCCGCCACCCGGACCCCCGAGGGATGGGGTCATTCGGCCTACCCGCAGGTAGCATCAGCGCGTAACACAGAGGGGAGTCCGCCGGTGAACGCAGAGCGACCGAACGGCCGGGGTGCCGCCGACGACGTGGCCGACCTGGCTCGCCGCGCCGGTCAGCTGGCGGGCTGGGCCGCGCGCACCGGCTTCGCGCTCGGCCGCAAGCTGCCCGGGGTCGAGACCGCCGAGCGCGGCGTCCGGCAGGTGGAGCGCCAGCTGCTGACCGAGCTGCGCCGCCGGCTCGACGAGGTCGACGACCCGTATCACGCGGCGCTCACCGCGGCGTCGGCGATGAACCGCGCGACGGTGCCTCGCGAAGCCGCCGTCACGCTGGTGCCGGTGCGCGACAACCACGCCGAGCCGCTGCGCGCGGCGATGGCCGAGCTGCTGAACCACTCCATCGGCTTCGGCCGCGAGCGCGCCCGCGAGTACTTCTACGCGATCATCCTGCGCCAGCTGACGCCGGACGAGGCGCGGATCCTGTCCGCGCTGTCCGACGGCTCGCCGTTCCCCGCCGTAGACGTCGTCGAGCGGACCGGCCTCGGCGGCAACGGCCGGGTCGTGCTGCGCAACGCCTCGACGGTCGGCAAGGCGGCCGGGGTGTCGCTGCCGGACCAGGTGCCCGGCTACGTCACCCGGCTGATCGGGCTCGGCCTGGTCGACCTGGACGAGGAGGTGCCGTCGCTGGAGACGCAGTACGAGATCCTGCTGACCGACGAGACGGTGCGCGAGGCCGAGAAGCACGTCCGGCGCGCGAAGTTCGTCCGCCGGACGATCCACGTCTCGCGCCTCGGCGCGCAGTTCTGGCAGGCCTGCGACCCGAGCTGGGGTTAGCGGGATGGGGGCCTTCTTCGCCGGCATCGCCGCCGACTTCGCCCAGCACTGGCCCCTCTACGTCTCGATCCCGATCGTCGCGGCGCTGATCGGCTACGGCACCAAGCTGGTCGCGATCCGGATGATGTTCCAGCCGGTGGAGTTCATCGGCGTCAAGCCGTTCCTGGGCTGGCAGGGCATCGTCCCGAAGCGCGCGGCGCGGATGGCGAGCATCGCCTGCGACACGATGACCGAGCAGCTGATCAAGCCGGCCGAGGTGGTCGCGCGGCTGGACGCGTCCCGCATCGCCCAGGAAATCGAGAAACCGCTGCTCGCGGGGGTCGAGGACATCGTCCGCGAGGTGGTCGGCCACTACCAGCCGGGGCTGTGGGAGTCCCTGCCGGTCCGCGTGCAGCGGCTGGTGATCGAGCGCGTCCAGCACGAGTCGCCGCGGATGGTCGCGGCCGTTCTCGACCTGATCAAGTCCGATGTGGACAGCGTGTTCGACCTCAAGGGCATGGTGGTCACCAGCCTGGTCAAGGACAAGCGCCTGCTGAACCGGATCTTCCAGGAGGCGGGCGCGCAGGAGTTCAAGTTCATCGCGCGCTCGGGCCTGGTGTTCGGCGGCGCTATCGGCGTCGTCCAGATGGTGGCCTGGGTGCTGTTCAAGTTCCCGCCGATCATGCCGGTGTTCGGCCTGTTCACCGGCTGGTTCACGGACTGGCTGGCGCTGCGCATGATCTTCTACCCGATCGAGCCCCGCAAGTACTTCGGCGTGCAGTGGCAAGGCCTGTTCCTCAAGCGGCGCGCGGAAGTCGCGGAGGCGTACGGGTCGTTGATCGCGAAGGAGATCATCACCCCGCACAACGTCATCGAGGCGATCCTGCACGGCCCGCTGTCGGACCGCGTGCTGGCGTTGATCCAGCGCCAGCTCGACCGCGAGCTCGGCAGCGTCGCGAAGCCGCTGCTGGTGTTCGCGGTGGGCAGCCGCAAGTACCAGGACATGAAGCTGGCGATCTCCTCCCAGATCATGTCCCGCCTGCCGGAGACGATGCGCTACATCGAGGACTACGCGACGGACGCGATGGACATCCGGAACGTGCTGGTGTCGAAGATGAAGCAGCTGTCGCCGAAGGAGTTCGAGCGGCTGCTGCGGCCGGCGTTCGAGCAGGACGAATGGATCCTGATCGCGACGGGCGCGGTACTGGGCTTCGCGGTCGGTGAGGCCCAGGTGCTGATCCTGGAGCACCTGGCGGCCTGAGCGGCCAGGCGGGTGAACAACTCCACCCGAACGGCCGTACCCCCGGACGTATCCCCGGCGGCACCCTTCGCCTCTACTCTGCGTCGGGAAGACGGGAGAACTCCCATGGACGGGACCGCGGAACCGTGGCAGCAGGAAATCCGGCTCGCGCTGACCATGGTCGGTGGGGCCAGCCTGGCCATCTGGATGGGCGGGGTCGCCACCGAGACGTCGCAGCTGCTGCGGGAGTCGCGCAGCGCGGATGGCGGTGGGCTCTACCGGAAACTGCTCGACCTGCTCCGCGCGAGCGTGTCGATCGACGTCCTCACCGGGACCAGTGCCGGTGGGATCAACGCCGCCTGTCTCGGGCTGGCCGAGGCCTTCGGGTCGACGCCGCAGGTGCTGCGGGACACCTGGATCACCACCGGTTCGCTGGAAAACCTGATCCGGGACGCCAAGGAAGCGCAGCCGCGGTCGGTGCTCGACGGGGACCGCGTGCTGCTCGGGGACGTCGAACGGGCGCTGCGGCGGATCACCTCCGAAGGCGCGCCGCCCGTCGACGAACCCGACATCACCGTGCTGCTCACCGGCACCATGATCGACGGCGAGACCACCCGGTTCGACGACGCGCTCGGGAATCTGGTTCGGGACACCGAACACCGGATGCTCTTCCGGTTCTGTGGTCCACTGTGGACGATCGGGGTGGAGGGGCCGCTCGCGCTGGCGGCCCGCTCCACCGCGTCCTTCCCCGGCGCGTTCGAGCTGTCGCGGATGCCGATCGGCACCGGCGGCACCGACCGGCTGCACCCCGACATGACGCCCTACACCGAACTGACCCGCTCGCACTGGCTGACCGACGGCGGGGTGCTGCTCAACAAGCCCCTGCGGCCCGCGCTGCGCGAGATCTTCGAGCGCCCGTCGCACGCCGACGTGCGGCGGCTGCTGCTCTACGTCGTGCCGACCGGTGAAGGCGTGACCGACGCCGTCGAGTGCGATCCGGCGAACCCGCCGCTGCTGTCCAACGCCATGGCCAAGGTGGTCAACACCGTGATGAGCCAGTCGATCAGCGCCGAGCTGGACGACCTCACGCGGCACAACGACGCCGTGCTCCGCGCGCGGGACACCCGCGTCTCGCTGGCCGCGCTCGGCCTGCGCGGCGGGCCCGAGTGCCTGGTCGACGCGCGGATCGCGGCCGCCTACCTCGAGCGCCGGACCGCCGAGGACGCCGCCGAGCTGGTGCGGGTCGCCGCCCGGCGGTACGCGCTGTCCGAGGCCGGCACCCCGGACCGCGACTGGGCGTCCGGGATGTCGCGGCAGCTGCGCGCGATCGCCGTGACCGGGCTGAGCAGCGGCGTCCCCACCGGGCCACCGGCCGCCGGACTGCAGGTGCCGGAGCTGGTCGGCTACCGGACGACCGCGCTCGACGACGCCGTCGCGACCGGCCTCCAGCTGGTCAACGCCGGGTTCCGGCTCCGGCCGGACGCCGCCCGCGCGGCCACGCTCAACGACGCGCGCGCCCAGCTGCACGCGGCGCGCCGGACCGCCGGCCGTGGCGTGCGGCTGGCGCAGTGGGTGGCCGCGCACGCCGCGCCCGGCGCGAGCAGCACCCTCGAGGTGTGGATCCGCGAGCTCGCCGAGGAGTGGGCCGGGCTGGGCCGCTCGGCCGCCGTCGCCGAGGCGTGGCCGAAGGTGGTCGCGGGCCTGCGGGCGGCGGCGCCGACGTTGCGGGCGCTGGCCGACGCCGACCCCGGGAAGTCCGGCACCGTCACGACCCTGCTGAACTGGCTGGCGCTCGGCCCGGACGCCGCGGGCGGCGACGAGGTCGTCCAGGCGCGGCTGCTCATCCTGCACGTGGCCACGCGCGGGCTGCTCGCGCAGGCGCCGTCGGTCGACCAGCGGGTCGACCTCGTGCAGGTCAGCGCCGATTCGCGGACGCTGCTGGACATGACGCGGCGCCGGTCGTGGGACAAGCTGACCGGGATGCAGGCGAGCTACTTCGGCGCGTTCTACAAGGCGTCGTGGCGGGCCAATGACTGGATGTGGGGCCGCATCGACGGTGCCGGTTGGCTGGTCCAGTGCCTGCTCGACCCGGTCCGCCTCGAAACGCTGCGGGACATCGTCGGGCCCGAGCGGTTCCGCGACGAGTTCGTCGCCGCGCTCAAGCCGCTCTGGCGCAAGCCGGACGAGCTCGACCGGTGCACGCCGGCCGAAGCCGGGCAGCTGCGCGACCAGCTGACGGCCGAACTGGCGTTCCTCGGCCTCGACGCCGATCTCGAGCCGGTGGCCGCCCCGGACGCCGACCGGCCGATCAGCATGCCGGTGACGGCCATGGTGCTGGCCCGGACGCGGCAGGCCGAAATCGCCGCGGAGGAGCTCCCGGTCGTCACCCTCGCGTCGCGTTACGACGCCGACGACCGCCCGGGCATCGGGAAAGCGCTGGCCGGCGACCTGCCCCGGGTCGACGTCGGCGCTGCGCAGGCCCAGTTCCAGGCCTGCCGCGTCTCGGCGGAAAAGCTCGCCGGGGAGCAGGGCACCGCCCGGCTGACCCGGACGCTCGTCGCGCTCGGCGCCGCCACGGTCAACGCCGGGACGGTCGCGTTCCGGCTGCCCGGCGGCTGGCCGCAGACCGTCGCGGGCATGCTGCGGACCGTCGCCAGGAGCACGGCGAGGGTCTCGCAGGGCGCGTCCCGGCTCGGCACGGCCGGCTCGCTGGTGGCCGGTGTGCTGGCGCTGCTGGCCGGGCTGGTGATCGGCAACAACGGCGGCGCTGTCCTGCAGTGGGTCGGCCTCCCGGTCCTCGCGGGCGCGGCCGTCTACCTGGCCACGGCGCTGCTCACGACGGGCCACAAGGTGCGCTGGCTGTTCACCGCGCTGGGAGCGCTGGTCGTGGCGGCTCTGCTGCTGGCCGCGTTCCTGCCGCCGCTCGCGCGGCCGTTCTTCGGCTGGCTCGGTGACGTCGTGGCCGGCTGGCGCCGCGGCGAGGGCGCGGTGTGGTGGCTGGTCGTCTCCGGGCTGCTGATCCTGCCCGCGGTCGTGACGCCGGTGAGCGCTCTCCTGCGCCGTCTCGGCCATCGCCGCGCCCGCAACCGGGAAGCGAAGGCGGTCGTGCTCGAAGTGGCCCGGCGGCCGTCCCCGAAGACGGTGGAACGCGCTCCCGAACCGAGTTCGCGCTGAGCGTTTCCGGTCCGTCGCCTTGCGATCATCCCGATTTGGGTTCATCGTGCGGATAGGTCACGGGCCGTGCGTCCGCGCCCCGAGCGCGCGTGTGCCCATACGCCGGCCGGTTCAAACAGGTTTGTGTGACTGCTCACCGGGTACATCGCGTCCCCGCAGGTCATCACGGGGGTCGTGAGCTGCGTCGCTGGCAGGCGGAAAATTCTCTGTTACGTTTCCTGAGTATGTCCGTAACGCACTTGATCGAAAGCCCGACCAAGGCGGACGGCGCGGAGCTGTGGCGAATCGCGCGTGATTCCGCCAAGCTCGATCTCAACTCGCCGTACGCGTACATGCTGTGGTGCCGCGATTTCGCCGAGTCGTCGGTGGTCGCGCGTGAGGATGGCAGGGCGGTCGGTTTCGTCATCGCCTACCGCAGGCCGGACGCGCCGGACTCGGCGCTCGTCTGGCAGGTCGCGGTGGACAGCTCGCAGCGGGGGAAAGGCCTGGCCGGGGCCCTGCTCGACGCGCTGTACACGCGCCTGGTCGGCGAGGGGGTGCGTTACCTCGAGACCACCATCACCCCGGACAACGAAGCGTCCATCCGGCTGTTCGCGTCGTTCGCGAAGCGGTGGGACGCCGCAACGGAAACCAGTGTGCTGTTCGACGGCGAGGATTTTCCCGAAGCGGGACACCTGCCGGAAGAGCTATACCGCATCGGACCGCTGACGGTATCGACGAATCCGGGCGATTAGGAGCGAAAGAAACACATGAGCATCTTCGAAGAGCTCGAATCCGAAGTACGCAGCTACAGCCGCGGCTGGCCGGTCGTGTTCGACCGCGCGCAGGGCAGCCACTTGTACGACGAAAGCGGGAAGCCCTATCTGGACTTCTTCGCCGGGGCCGGCGCGCTGAACTACGGGCACAACAACCCGCGGCTGAAACAGGCCCTGATCGACTACATCCAGCGCGACGGCGTCACCCACGCCCTGGACATGTTCACCGTGGCCAAGCGCGACTTCCTGCAGACCTTCCGCGACAAGGTCCTCGACCCGCGCGGGCTCGGCTACAAGGTCGTGTTCCCCGGCCCGGGCGGCGCGAACGCCGTCGAAGCCGCGCTGAAGCTGGCGCGCAAGGTGACCGGCAAGGAAGCGGTCATCAACTTCACCAACGCCTTCCACGGCATGACGCTGGGCGCGCTGTCGGTCACCGGCAACTCGATGAAGCGCGGCGGCGCCGGCGTTCCGCTGGTGCACGCCACCCCGATGCCGTACGACAAGTACTTCGACGGTGCGATGCCGGACTTCCTGTACTTCGAGAAGCTTCTCGAAGATTCCGGCAGCGGGCTCAACGAGCCGGCCGCGGTGATCGTCGAAGGCGTCCAGGGCGAGGGCGGCATCAACGCCGCGCGCCTGGAGTGGCTGAAGGGCCTCGACGACCTCTGCAAGCGCCACAACATCCTGCTGATCCTCGACGACGTCCAGATGGGCTGCGGCCGCACCGGCCCGTTCTTCTCCTTCGAGGACGCCGGGATCACGCCGGACATCGTCTGCCTGTCGAAGTCCATCAGCGGTTACGGCATCCCGATGGCGCTGACGCTCATCAAGCCGGAACTCGACGTCTGGGAGCCGGGCGAGCACAACGGCACCTTCCGCGGGATCAGCCCGGCGTTCGTCACCGCCAAGGAAGCGATCGACGTCTACTGGAGCGACGACGAGCTCGAGAAGTCGACCAAGGCGAAGGGCGAGCGCATCGCGACCGCGTTCAGCGGCATCATCGAGGCCTACCCGGAAGCGAACCTGCTCGCCAAGGGCCGCGGCCTCGCGCGCGGCATCGAGTTCGCCAGCGGCGACCTGGCCGGCCGGGTCTGCGCGGAAGCGTTCGCCCGCGGCCTGCTGATGGAAACCTCCGGCCCCGACGGCGAAGTGATGAAGCTGCTGCCGCCGTTGACGCTGACCGACGACGAGCTGACGCAGGGCCTGTCGATCATCGACGAGTCCGTCAAGGCCGTCCTGACCAAGTAAGGGAGATCGCCCGTGCTCGTCCGCACACTCGACGAGATCACCGACACCGACGCCGACATCAAGACCGAGAACTGGCGCAGCAAGCGGATCATCCTCGCCAAGGAGGGCGTCGGCTTCTCGGTGCACGAGACCACGCTGTACGCGGGGACGGTCAACGACTTCTGGTACGCCAACCACATCGAGGCGGTGTTCATCACCTCCGGCGAGGGCGAGATCGAGGATCTGGCCACCGGCAAGGTGTACGAGCTCAAGCCCGGCACGCTCTACCTGCTCAACGACCACGACAAGCACCAGGTCCGGCCGAAGACCGAGATCAAGTGCGTGTGCGTGTTCAACCCGCCGGTGACGGGCCGCGAGGTGCACGACGAGAACGGCGTGTACCCGCTGATCACCGAGTAAGTACCGGAGAGGAAACAGGAGGCGAAGCCCGTGACGCTGACGGACACCCGGGTCGACGACCGTTACCCGACCCGGATCACCGGTACGCCGGCGCACCTGCCGCGCGTGCACCCCACGGTGTGGGGTACCGAAGCCGACGGCCCGATCGACGCCGCCACGCTGGCGAACCACGAGACCAAGGGTTACACCGTGGTCGAGGACATGCTCTCCGTCGGAGAGGTCCAGACGTACTGGCAGGAGCTGGTGCGGCTGTCCTCCGACGAGGAGCTCGCCAAGGACGAGCGCGTGATCACCGAGGCGAAGACCGGTGAGGTCCGGTCGATCTTCGACGTCCACGAGATTTCGGGCCTGATCGCCGAGCTGGTGCGCGACCCGCGCGTGCTGGACCGGGCGCGGCAGCTGCTGGGCTCGGAGGTGTACGTCCACCAGAGCCGCGTCAACTACATGCCCGGCTTCAAGGGCACCGGGTTCTACTGGCACTCGGACTTCGAAACCTGGCACGCGGAGGACGGCATGCCGGCCCCGCGCGCGGTCAGCTGCTCCATCGCGCTGACGGACAACTACCCGTTCAACGGCGGCCTGATGATCATGCCGGGTTCGCACCGGACGTTCGTCCAGTGCGCCGGCGAGACGCCGGAGGCGAACTACAAGAGCTCGCTCAAGGACCAGCGGGTGGGCGTGCCGAGCGAGGACGACATCACCAAGATGGCGGCCGAACACGGCATCGACCAGTTCACCGGCCAGGCGGGCTCGGCCCTGTGGTTCGACTCGAACATCATGCACGGCTCGGGCAACAACATCACGCCGTACCCGCGCTCGAACATCTTCCTGGTGTTCAACAGCGTGGAGAACGCGCTCCAGGAGCCGTTCGCGGCGAGCACCCCACGGCCCGCGTTCATCGCCGGCCGCGACTCGACGCCGATCACGCGCTGAGGCTCTTGGCTTCGGTCTCGTCTGGGGCCCGGCCGGCGGATCGCGCCGCGCCGGGCCCTTTGCCGTGGGCAGGTCGCTGCGCCGGCCCGGGGAGCGGCGCGGCGCCGTCCGCCGGCCGGGAGCTTCGCGAAGCGCCTGACCCTGACCCGCCCGTGACGGACTCGGTGCGCCCTGTTACCGTGTCGCCACCGCGCGGGTGTGTGGCCCGTGCAACACGTCTTCGTCGACGGCCGGCGGCGGGTGCTTCGCTCGGGGTGAGCTCACCTGCCCGGTCGCCCTCGGTGGCGGACGGGCGGACCGGCCCCCTGGCGGCCCGGCCGGAAGTTTCAACGGCAGCCCCGTACCACCGGATCGGGACCGGTGGTGCGGGGCTCCGTCACGTCCGCGCCAATCGCAGGCGCGCCTGGCCCGGGCCGCGGAATCCGCAGCGTGACGAAACCTCCTGGTCCCGGCCCGGTGGGGCGGTATTCGCCGGCCGGTCATCACGGTAGGTTGACTTTTCCGGCGGGGGCGACGCCGGGGGACACCGTGGATCCGGGGAGGTGGGCGCGACCATGGCCCAGACCCGGCTCCAGCTGCTCGGGCCCGTTCAGCTCTTCCACGGCGACGACCCCGTCCCGATCGGCGGCCCCGGCGTCCGCGGCCTGCTCGCGCTGCTGGCGCTGCGGCCCGGCAAGGTCGTCGGGCTCGACGAGATCATCGACGCCCTCTGGGGCCACGACCCGCCGGCGACCGCCCGCACCATCGTCCACGGCAACGTCTCGCACCTGCGGCGGATCCTGCGCGACCTCGACGGCCCGCGCATCCTCACCACCCCGCCGGGCTACCGGCTCGACGTCGAGCCCGACCGGATCGACGTCCACCGGGCGCGCTCGCTGCTCGACCGCGCGTCGGTGGCCACGCCGGAGGTCGCCGCCGCGCTGCTGGCCGAGGCCCTCGCGCTGTGGCAGGGCCCGGCGCTGGGCGGGGTGCCCGACTCCCTCGAGGCGCCCGAGCTGGAGGACCTCCGCCTCGCCGTGCACGGCGCCCGCGTCGACGCCGACCTCGAACTCGGCCGGCACGCGGAGCTGATCGTCGAGCTCAGCCCGATCGTCCGGGCTGATCCCCTGGCCGAGCGGACGGCGGGCCAGCTGATGCGGGCGCTCTACCACGCGGGCCGCCGCGGGGACGCGCTCGAGCTGTACCGGACTGTCTCCCGCGCGACGCTGCGCACCCTCGGCGTCGAGCCCGGTGCCGAGCTGCGGTGGCTGCACGAGCGCGTCCTCAACGACGACCTCCCGGCGCGGGACGTCGTCGCCCCGGCCGCCGGTGCGGAGCCGGCGAAAGCGATTTCGCAGCTGCCCGCGGCGGTGCCCACCCTGGCCGGGCGCACCGAGGAGCTGGCCTGGCTCGACGGCCTGGTCACCCGGGCCGAGGCGGGGCAGACGACGATCGCCGTGGTCAGCGGCACGGCCGGGGTCGGCAAGAGCACGCTCGTCGTGTGGTGGGCGCACCGGGTCGCGCCGCGGTTCCCGAACGGCGTGCTGTTCGCGTCGCTGCGCGGCTTCGACCCGCACCACCCGCCGCTGGAACCGGCCGAGCTGCTCACCCAGTTCCTGCTCGGCCTCGGCGTCGAAACCGCGAAGATCCCGGAGCTGCTGCACGAACGCGTCGCGCTCTACCGGTCGCTGATCGCCGGGCGCCGGATGCTGGTGCTGCTCGACGACGCCCGCACCGCCGAGCAGGTGCGGCCGCTGCTGCCGCCGAGCGCGCGGACGATGACGGTGGTGACCAGCCGCTCGCGCCTGGACGGGCTCGCCGTGTCGAACGCGGCCAAGCAGCGCGTGCTCGGCACGCTCGCGCCCGACGACGCCGTGGCGCTCATCGAGGAACTGGCCGGCCCGGCGAGCCTCAACCACGCTCTCGCGCGGCTCTGCGGCTACCTCCCGCTGGCCCTGCGGATCGCGGGCGCGCGGCTTTCGGCGAGCGCGCAGCGGACGGCGGAGGAACTCGTCGACGAGCTCGGCAACGAACGCACCCGCCTCGCGGGGCTGCAGGTCGACGGCGCCGACGACAGCGTCCGCGCGGCGTTCGACGTCTCCTTCCGCGGGCTGCCCGGCGAAGTCGCCGAGACGTTCCTGCAGCTGGGCGCGATCCCCGGCGTGCTGGTCGGGCCGCACGTGATGGCCGCGGTCGCGCAGATCCCGGTGGCCGAGGCGCGGCGCCGGCTGCGCGCGCTGGCCGCGCACAACCTCATCACCGAGACCGAGCGCGACGTCTTCGTGCCGCACGACCTCGTCTGGCTCTTCTCCGCGAGCTCGCGGAGAAGGAACTCGGGGACAAGGAGCGCGACGAGGCGCTCGGCTGGTCGGTCCGCTACTACCAGACGGTGGCCGACCGGGCGCGGCGCCGGCTCGGCCGGGTCGCCGACCCGCTCGACTTCTCCGGCGTGCTCGCCGACGAGGCGATGCCGCCGCTGCCCGGCTTCGCCGAGGCCCACGACTGGTTCGCCGCGGAGTGGCCGAACGTCCTGGCCGTCCTCGACGCCGCGGCCGCCGCGGGCCGTCACGACGACGTCTGGCGCCTCGCCCGCCTGACGCACACCTACTGGGTCACCTGCCCGCTGCTGGACGAGTGGACCCGGATGGCCGACCTCGGGGTCGCCGCCGCCGAAGCCGCGGGCGACGTCGAGGGGCAGTGCTGGCTGCGGCTCGCGCGGTGCGAGATCGCGCTGACCTTCGAGCTGCCGGGGTTCGGGCTCGCCGACGCCGAGCGGGCGGCGGAGCTGGCCGCCGAGTCGGCCGACCAGTGGCTCCGGACGTCGGTGGACCTGCACCTCGGGCGCGCGCTGAGCCGGCTCGGCGAACACGACAAGGCGATCGAGCGGCTGGCCGCGGCCGTCGCGAACGCGCCGGACGTGACCCTGCGCGGGCCGGCGCTCAGCAGCTGCGCGCAGGCGGAGAAGCGGGCGGGCCGGCTGGCCGACGCGATCGCCCACCAGCGCGCCGGCCTGTGGATCGACCGCGAACTGGGTGACGACGACCAGGTCGTCGTCTCGCTCGACAAGCTGGCCGAGCTGAACCTGCGGGCCGGGGACCACGAGGCCGCCGAGCGGTACGCCTGGGAGGCGATCGACCTGGCGATCAGCCGCGAGTTCGTCGCGCGCGAAGGGGCGTTGCGGCTGACGCTGGGCCGGGTGCTGCGGGCCCGCGGCGACATCGACGGCGCACGGGAACAACTGGCGTTGTCGGTGCGCATTTACGAGCGCGTGCACCCGAAGCTCGTCGGTGAGGTCCGCACCGAACTCGCCGATCTGCAGTGAACCGGATTCCGACAGTTTCGCTTGGCCGGAATTTCGTTGCGAATGGGTCACGACCCCGCCCGCACGCTCAATCCTTAGTGGATTCTTAGTGGGCGCGGGCGGTGTCCGCGTAGGTTCGGCGGTGCCGGCAGAGCCCTAGGGGAGGGGCAGGCGGAGACGCCGGTGCCAGGCCCCGCGCGGGAAACTCCGCGTGGGACCCGGAGTCGCCAGGAGCGGCTCGTGGCGGCCCGGCCGGCCGACTTGGGGGTAGGCCGGCCGGTCGCCAGGCGGGGTTGCCGCGCCCGATCAGCCGACGTTCGCCGTGCAGAGCGCGATCGTCGCCCCGCTGTTTTCCGCGACCTTCTTGCCGTCGACGAGAATGGCGCACTTGATTTCGTTGCTGACCGTCGCATTGCGGGTGTCCGCGGTGAGCGTCAGCAGGTACGAGCCATTGTTGTAGGACGCCTGCCCCTGCCATGCGTCGGTGCTGGCCGGCGCGTTTTCGGTGCGCTGGTCGTTGAGGCTGCCGTAGCGCACGGTCGCGCCGCCGGCGGAGGTGACCTGGAACGTCACGGCGTGCTTGTCGGTGGCCACCGCGGGCAGGTGCAGCCCGCTCTCGCCGCCGCTGAAGAAGGTCGAGTACAGCAGCATCCCGGCCGCGGTGAGCAGCGCGGCGGCCGTCACGACGGTGGCACCGATCGCCACCCCGCGGTCACCCACGGTGCCCTTCTTGGCCTGGACCAGCCCGGCCACGGCCAGGACCAGCCCGATCCCGCCCAGCGGCCACGCGACGACCTCGAGATCCGGGACGAACGTGACGACCAGGGCGGCCACGCCGAGCAGCAGGCCGACGATCGCCAGGATGTTCCGTGCGGGCTTCGCATTGGCTTGACGACGCTCCGTGGCCGTCACCGGCGGCGCGGGCCGTCCGTGGCGCGCGGCGGCCTGCGGGTACTGCGGGTCGGTCATCATGCGAACCCCTTCGGGTGGGAGTGCGACGACGTTAACCCATAAGTGTGGCCCAGAACGAAATTGTTACATTCTGGAAAAAGTCATTGTCCCACCATTTGGGGTCAGGTATCGATATTTCCTGACATCACGGGCATGACGTGGCCTGGTGATCAATGGCAAGAATATCGGAGCTCCCACGGTTTTCGTGGCCGTTCGGCCCACGACGACCGTCGTTACCAGCGTTCAAGACGAAAGTTGCACAACGGACATTTCAGTCGAAAAGACTGACTTCCGGGGTGATTTCGAGGAGTTCGAAAACGGGCCGGCCGCGGCGTCCGTCGATCGTCGTCGTGCGCACGACGCGGAGCCGGGCGGTCACCGGGCGATCGAGGTTTTCCTTGATCTGGTCGAGCAGGTCCGGCGCCACCGCGCCCTGGATCGTGCCGCCCGACTCGCGGTCGAGGTAGAAGATCCGGCGCCGCGTGCGGACGCCGTCGAGCCGGCCGCGGACCGTCTCGTAGCCGACCTCCTCGCGCGACTCGCGGAGGCTGCCCTGCAGGATCCGCGCCTGCTCGGTGGTCATGCTGCGGGTGACCTGCTCGCCCGCGGTCGGGGTCAGCGCCATCCCGATGCCGGCGTTCTTCGCGACGGCGTTGACGATGTCGCTCACCGCGTTGCGGACGGTGTCGCGCTGGAGCAGGACGGCGTCGAGCGCGCCGTCGTCCGAGCCGTTCGCCGGCAGGAAGTCGCAGAGTTCCTTGACCGCGCGCTCGGACAGCGTCTCGATGCCGTCGACGATCAGGGCGTCGTCGGCCAGCGGCTCCGGGAAGCCGAAGAAGATCGCGTTGCCCGCCTGGCCGCGCTGGATCAGCGGCGCCTTGTCCCGGTCGGTCTGCTGGACCTGGGTGACCTCGCCGGACGGGTTCCGGATGATGTGCCCGATCTTCGCCGTCGCGTCCTGCAGGGCGCGGCTGATGTCGGAGAAGGTGTAGGCGTCGATGGTCTGCTCGCCGATCACCGAGACGTGCAGCAGCGGGGAGCGGGACGTCCGTTCGAACTTGGCGTTGGCCGCCATCGCCGAGGCGCGGGCCAGGTCGTCGAGCCACGTGCCGCCGGGGATCTCGTCGGCGATGCGCCGGAACTCGTTCCTCACCAGATCATCTCCGGGTAGCCCCTGCCGCCTTCGGCCCAGACCTCGGCCCACACGTCTTCGTCGCCGGGACGGCACAGGAAGCCGTCCAGCATGCCCCCGACCGGCTGCACCTGGTCGAGGTACATCGCCGGCTGCCCGACGATCACGCCGCGGAGCGTGAGCAGGCCGTAGAGCGCGGACCGGCCGGCGTCGTCAAGCCGCTTGAGCGCGCCCCACTCGTCCGGGATGAGGACGACGTCGAGGCCGCGCGGCGGGTGCGCGGTCCGGGTGATCAGCTCGCCGCCGATCCAGGCGCGGCCGGACGGCATGATCCGCCGGGCGACGCCGAGGTAGCTGTTGAGCGCGCTGAACAGGATCTCGCGTTCGTTCTGGTGCGGGGCGTCGAACACCAGGCGTTCGTAGACGTCGGCGAGGTCGCCCGCGTGCCGGCCCGGCGGCAGGACCTGCTGCGCCGTCCAATGGGGGAGCGCCACGCCACCCCTCCTCAGCCCTCGCTCACAGTGCGTAGCCGAACTTACCAGGATGGGTGTCAGCCACCGCGCCCAGGCTGCTGCGGCCACTGCGGGGCCTCTTCGGACTCCGGCCAGGCGGGCTCCTCTTCGGTGGGCCAGTCCTCGGCCTGCGCACCGCGCTGAGGGGGCAGGGGGAGGTGGCCCTCGCGGTGGCCGACGGGATCCTGTTCGTCGTCGTCGGGCGCGCCGGCCCGGCGATCGGGCGGGTGCTGCGCCCAGGCGGCGGGGATGAACTGGGTTTGCTCGGTCGAGAGCGGGGGCGGGGGCTCGTACGCCGGTTCCGCTTCGGGTTCTTCTTCGCGCGCGGGCTGGGGGCTCTTGGTGGTGCGCAGGACGAGCCACGACGTCAGCGCGCCGAGGGCGAAGGCGACGATCAGCCACAGCCAGATCTGCCCGAACAGCCAGAACATCAGCTCATCACCCCTCAAACGACCGTGATCTCGACACGCCGGTCTTCTTCGCCGCCGGTGGCCGGCCGGGTGTCGCCCAGCCCCCGGTAGGTCACGCGGTTGGTGGTCAGGCCGTTGGTGGTGAGGATCCGCGCGACGGCCCGGGCGCGGTCCCGCGAGAGCTTGAGGGCGGCACTTTCCCCGCCGGGACCGCGGGCGACGTGCCCGGTGACGCGGTACCGGAACCCGGCGGGCGCCTTGGCGAGGGCGATGGCAACGGATCGAGCGGCCTGTTCGCCCTCCGGGGTGAGCTTCGCGGTGTCGGGCTGGAAGGCGATCGGGGCTTCGGTGAGCATCCGATCGATCTCGGCTTGGACGCCGGCCTTGTCGGTGGGCGGAGGAGCCGTGGTGCTGGTGGTGGGCGGCGGGCTCGGCGTGGTCGTGGCCGGGGTCGTCGGCGTGGTCGCGGTGGTGCTGGGGGCCACGGGGATGACGTCGCCGTTGACCTTGGCGGCCCGGACGCCGTCGACGTTCTGCACGATTTCGAGGGCCCGCAGCGCTTGCCCGGGCGGGAACCCGCTGAGGGTGGCATCCCGGCCGTCGAACCGGACATCCCCGGTGGGCAGCCCGGCTTGGAAGAGAGCGGCTTGGGCCCGGGCGGTGAGGTCGCGTTCGATGCCGCCGGACCGAGTCCAGGTGGCGACCCCCGCGAGCAGCGCTGTGACCAGCACCGCAACCGGGACCACGAGGATCCAGCGCCGACGCATAAAGGGACTGTAAGCCGGGTGCGGCAGCTTGGCGACCTGAATCCGGGTGGTCATCCACAAGTTGTCCCCAGGGGAGTCGACATGTGGACAACTCGGGGGATCGTGTTCGGTTGGGCACTTTCTGTCGGAGGGCGGCGGTAGGCTGGAGACGGGTGGTTCCCCCTGGGAGGGTGGGCCAGGTCCGGGGGTGTTTTGGGGCGGGTTCGGGCGGCTGCGGTGTCGCGAATGACTCATTCGGGACGTTCGAGGGCGCCCGGGTCAGCGGAACTTTGCCGGCCCCTGCCGATGCCGGGTTGGGCTCCGGCGGAGGCGGTCGGTGCTGTTGTGGGGCCTGCTGGCCTCTGCTCGGAGGTGCCGCTGGCTCGGGCTGTCCCGGGTGCCCACCACCCCGAAGCTCGATTGTCACTACGGACGGTGGTACCGCGTCAAGGCGGGAAAGCGTGCCTTGACCCGGCACCACCGTCCGCGTGCCGGCTTCGGATCGGGGCGGCGGGGGAGGCCTGGGTGGGGTGCCGGTTGGGCGTCCGCGTCTCGTTCGGGTCGGTGGAATGCCTGCTGCTCCGGCTTTGGCGGAGCTCTGTCTGGGAGGGTGGGCCGGGCAAGCGCAGGGCCCCGCAAGCGCAGCCCAGAGGGACCCCCCAGCGCGCGCACCCTCACCCGCGCCGAAAGCCCCTATCAACAACCCGCGAAGGGCCTCAGCTTGCCTGCTGCCGCCGGGCGCTGTCCGTTACCTCGAGTACGTCCAACGGCACCAGCGGTGCCAGCTGCGGCCGCTTCGGGGACAGCCCGTCCCCCATCGACTCGCCCCTCAGCTGCCGCCGGATCCACGGCAGCAAATGCACCTTCGTCCACGTCAGGTCCGACCGGCGGGAGTCGATCCAGCGGTTCGGCGTCTCCTCCAGGGGCCACGGCTCGCGCCAATCCGACTCCACCGGGATCCCCAGCACCTCCGCCGCCTTCAGGGCGATGCGGCGGTGGGCCTCCGGGGAAAAGTGCAACCGGTCGTCGCTCCAGGCGCGGCGGTCGTGGAGGGGGCCCATGGTCCACAAGTCGACCATGCGTGCTCCGTGACGCTCCGCTATTGCCCACAGATTCGTGTTGTAGATCGCCACCTTGCCGCGCAGCACCGACATCACCGACAGGACCTTCGTGTCCGGGCCGTTGAACAGCAGCACCGGGATGCCCGCCTCGCGCAGCTTCGCCACGCCCTCCTCGAGGCGCTCCGCCACCGCGTCCACGTCCGCGCCCGGCACGATGATGTCGTTGCCTCCCGCACAGAGCGTGACCAGGTCCGGCTTCAGGTCGAGCGCGATCGGGAGCTGCTCGTCCAGGATCTCGTCGAGCATCTTGCCGCGCAGGGCCAGGTTGGCGTACTGGAAGTCACTGCGGCCGGCCGCCAGTACCTCGGCCAGGCGGTCGGCCCAGCCGCGGAAGGAACCGTCCGGCAGGTCGTCGTTGAGCCCCTCGGTGAAGCTGTCACCGAGGGCTACGTAGCTGTCGAATCCGTACACGTGGGTCCCCTTCCCATCCCTGCGACCGACACACCCCGACATGTAGTTGTACACCTCAACTAACCATCGGCCGCAAACCCGCTCCACCCCCGGGCGTTCAGCCTGCGGTAACAGTGTCTTATCTTGTCGGCCTTCTGCGCCTCTCTATTACGCAGTCTTCACCTTCCGCATGCCGTGAAACCGCACACTCGGAGGCAAACCCGGCACCCGATGTGGCGAAGATCTCCCTCCCCGGGGCGTCCCGCGCGCCATCCGGCAGGCTGGACACGTGTCCGGAGAACCCCGTGAGTCGCTCACGCAGATCCTCGGTGGCCGCCGGGGGGCGCTCGACGCCAGCATCCCGCCCGTCGGCTTCGTCGCCGGGTGGCTCGTGGCCGGTCAGTCCGTCGCCTGGGGCGCCGGGGCCGCCGTCGCGGTCGCCGTCGCGGTGGGGGTCTACCGGATCGCCCGTGGTGGCAAGGTGCGCGCGCTCGTCGTCAGCCTGGCCGCCGTCGTCGCGGCCGCGCTGATCGCCCTGCACACCGGCCGGGCCCAGGACTTCTTCCTCCTGCAGCTGATGTCCAATGTGGCCAGCGCGCTGCTCTGGGCGGCCAGCATCGTCGTGCGCTGGCCGCTGCTCGGCGTCGTCGTCGGCCTGCTGCTGGGCCAGAAGACGCGCTGGCGCCGCGACACCGTGCTGCTCAAGGCCTACTCGCGCGCCAGCTGGGTGTGGGTGCTCCAGTACACGCTGCGCGTGGTCGTCTACGGCCTGCTGTGGTGGGCCGGCCAGGTGCTCGCGCTCGGCGTGGCCCGGACGGTGCTCTCCTGGCCGCTCGTCGCGCTGACCGTCGCGGTCAGTGGCTGGGTGCTCTACCGGGCGTTGCCGCCGGAACACCCCGGCCTCCGCCTGGCGCCGGAAACCCGCTCGGACGACGTACCGGGGGCATAAGGCGGCCCCCGGCGAGGGGGGAGGGTCCGGGGGCCACTGCCTACGGTACCCGGACTCCCGGGTTCAGTCGACGGTTTCGCGTCTTTGCGCCGCGTTTTGCTCGAGATCCTTACGCCCGGGGCCGCGGCGTCCCCTCGCCGAAGGCGTCCACGGCGGCCAGCCAGGCCGCCCCGAGCACCCCATCGGAGCTGGTCAGCACCTCGAGCTCACCCAGACGGCGGCGCACCAGCTCCCCGACCGGGCTGGCGCCGGTGAGCACCGAGCCGACGAGCACGACCGGAGTCGACTCGCCGGGCTCGCGCGCCGCCAGGGCGTTCTCGGCCAGGTGCCCGGCCGCGCGGGCGACGATCTCCCGGGCCGCCGGCTCGCCCGCGTCGTGCGCCGCGCTCACCAGCGGGGCGAACCGGGCGAGCCGGACCGGCGGCTCCGCGTTGGCCGCGGTGATCAGCGCCCGGGACGCGGCCAGCCTTCCGGCGTCGTCGCGGACGTCCAAAGCGGACAGTCCGAGGGCCGCGGCCAGCACCGCCGACGGGAGCCCGTCGAGCGGCCGGCCGCGGCCCAGTGCCTCCAAAGTGGAGCGGACGGCTTCGCGGCCGAGCCAGAACGCCGACCCTTCGTCGCCGAGCAGCCAGCCGTAGCCACCGGTCGTGCCCGCGAGCCGCCGCTTGCGGATCCGGCCCGCGATCGAGCCGGTGCCGGCGACGACGACCGTCCCGTCCGGTGCCGAGGTCGCCGACGCGTACGCCACTTCGGCGTCGGCGACCGTCCGGACGGCACACGTGAGACCGATTCGCGTCCACGCCGCGTCGAAGACCGCCGCCACGCCGCGATCGCTCAGCTTGCTGACCCCGGCCATGCCGACGACGCACGCCCGTACGGCGCCGGGGTCATGGCCGCCGAGCGCCGCGGTGATCGCGTCCGCGATCCGGCCCGCGGCGACCTCGGGCGCGTGCGCGTTCGGGTTCGCCCCTTCGCCGCGCCCGGTGCCCAGCACCGCGCCGGTGGCGTCGACCAGTGCGGCCCTGGTCGACGTCCCGCCGGCGTCGACGCCGATCGCGAAGCTCACCTCGTCTTGGTCACCTTCAGCAGGCCGCGCGGGCTGTCCGGGTCGCCGCCGCGGGCCAGCGACAGGCCGAGCGCGATCCGCTGGATCGGCAGGATCTCCAGGATCGGCGCCAGCTCCTCGACGGTCTGCGGCACGTCGATGCGCAGCGCCGCCGGGGCCTGGGCCGACGCCGAGCCGACCGCGACGACGTCCGCGCCGCGCTTGCCGACGGCGTCGATCACCTCGCGCATCGCGTCGGCGCCGTGCCCGGCGCTGGTCACCGCGAGGACCGCGGTCTGGTCGTCGACCGCGGCGACCGGGCCGTGCAGGAGGTCGGCGCCGCTGTACGCGCGGGCCGCGAGGTAACTCGTCTCGGCAAGCTTGAGGGACGCCTCCAGCGCGGTCGCGTACGAGTAGCCGCGGGCGGCGGTGAGCACCCGGTTCACGAACCGGTAGCGGTCGACCGCGCGCTGCACGCCCTCGGTGGCGCCGTCGAGGGTCTGCTGCGCCAGCTCGCCGATCTTCTCGGCGTCGGCCGCCTTGCCGCCGCGCACCGCGTCGATCAGCAGGTACAGCGCCATCAGCGTCGCGGAGTACGTCTTGGTGGCCGCGACGGCCTTCTCGACGCCCGCGCCGATGTCGACGCCGAGCTCGGACGCCGCCCGCAGCGGCGAGTCCGGCGTGTTGGTGACCGAGACCGTCAGCGCGCCCTGGCGCCGCGCCGTTTCGGTGACCTCGATCAGGTCAGGCGAGCCGCCGCTCTGGCTGACCGTGACGAAAAGCACGTCCCGCAGATCCGGCCGAGCGCCGTACAGCGTGGCCGTGGACGGGGAAACCAGACCCGCCGGAAGGCCGAGGAGTACCTCGATCAGGTACTTCGCGTACAACGCTGCGTGGTCGCTCGATCCACGCGCCGCGAGCAAAGCGAACCGCGGGGGGCGTTGTGAGATCTTTTCCGCCACTTCGGCGATTTCCGCCTGACGCGCCACCAGTCCGGCCAGGACGTCCGGTTGCTGGGCGATCTCCGCGGCCATGTGCGCGCCGGGCCGTTGTTCGGTCATCATTTTCCTCTCCACCTCCGGCATTATGTACCGGACTCAGGCGGCGTCGGTCAGGTCTAGACCAATGTTATAGGGGCGGCGCGTTTGGGGAAAAGGGTACGTTTCTTACGGGGACGTGGCGTGCGATGAGGGAAGACATAGGGAGCCGGGCATGTTGGAGACCACCACCACGGGCGAGGCGGGCGCCGTCGCCGGGATGCGCGGGCAGCGCGAGCCCAAATACTGGGCGCTGAAACAGCACCTCCTCGACCTGCTGGACGTGCTGCCGCCGGGGTCGCCGATCCCGACCGAACGCGCGCTCGCCGGGGAGTTCACGGTCTCCCGCACCACCGTGCGCCAGGCGCTGGCCGACCTGACCGCCGAGGGCCGGCTGCACCGGGTGCAGGGCAAAGGCACCTTCGCGGCCGAGCCGAAGCTCGCGCAGCGGCTCCAGCTGTCCTCCTACACCGAGGACATGCGTAAACAGGGCCTGAAGCCGTCGTCGAAATTGTTGGAAGTCGAGGAAATGCCGGTCGAGGGCGACCTCGCGAAGCTGCTCGGCATCCGGACCGGCGCGAAAATCCTTCGTCTTCGACGACTTCGACTGGCGGACTCGCAGCCGATGGCGCTCGAGACGACGCACCTGCCGCTCGGCCGGTTCCGCGGGCTGCGCAAGCACGTCTCGGCCGGCGGTTCGTTGTACGCCGTTCTACGCGAGCACTACGGCGTCGAACTCGAACGCGCGGAAGAAACGATCGAGACGTCCCTGGCGGGGCCGCAGGAAGCGGAGATGCTCGGCGCGGACGTCGGCATGCCGGTGCTGATGCTGACCCGCCACTCGTTCGCCACGGACGGCAAGCCGGTCGAGTTCGCCCGCTCGGTCTACCGCGGCGACCGCTACAAGTTCGTGACGACGCTGCTGCCGTAACGCCTCGTGAGTGGTAAGGCGGGTTAGAACCCTCCTTGCCACTCACGACCTGCCGGGTTGACGGGGTGCTGCGGTGGCGGTGAAGGTGACCGGGTGACTGCCACCGAAGACACCGGGATCCGCTGGGGCACCGGCGCCGCGCGCGGCCTGCTGGCCACCACCATCCTGGGCTCCGGCATGGCGATGCTCGACGGCACCATCGTCAACGTCGCCCTGCCCCGCATCGGCGCCGAGCTCAACGCCTCCGTGGCGGGGCTCCAGTGGATCCTCGACGGCTACATGCTGGCCCTCGCCGCGCTCATCCTGGTCGCCGGTTCGCTCGGCGACCGGTACGGCCGGCGCCGCATGTACCTCGTCGGCGTCATCTGGTTCGGCGTCGCCTCCGGGCTGTGCGCCGCGGCGCAATCCACCGAAATGCTCGTCGCGACCCGGATCCTGCAGGGCATCGGCGGCGCGCTCCTGACGCCGGGGTCGCTCGCGATCCTCCAGGCGTCCTTCGCGCACGACGCCCGCGCCCGCGCGATCGGCGCCTGGTCCGGCCTCGGCGGCATCGCGGCCGCCGCCGGGCCGCTGCTCGGCGGGTTCCTCGTGCAGGTGTGGTCGTGGCGGCTGGCGTTCCTGATCAACGTGCCGATCGCGGTCGCGGTGGTGCTGATGGCCCGCCGGTTCGTCCCGGAATCGCGTGACCCCGACGCCACCGGGCACCCGGACTTCGGCGCCGCCGCGCTCGGCGCCCTCGGCCTGGCCGGGATCACCGGCGCGCTGGTCGAGGCGCCCGCCCGCGGCATCGGCGACCCGCTCGTGCTCGGCGCGGGCCTGCTGGGGATCGCCGGGCTGGCCGCGTTCGTCGTCGTCCAGCACCGCTCGCACGAGCCGCTGGTGCCGCCGTCACTGTTCGGCGACCGCACGTTCACCCTCTCGAACGCGCTGACCTTCGTCGTCTACGCGGCCCTCGGCGGCGTGATGATGCTGCTGGTCATGCAGCTGCAGGTCTCACTCGGCTACTCGCCGACGGCGTCCGGCCTGGCCGGGCTCCCGCTGACGGTGATCATGCTCCTGCTTTCGGGCCGTTCCGGCGCGCTCGCGCAGCGCATCGGCCCGCGCCTGCAGCTGGTCGTCGGCCCGATCGTGGTCGGCGTCGGGATGCTGCTGATGCTGCGCATCGCGCCCGGCGCGTCCTACCTCGGCACGGTGCTGCCCGCGGTGGTCGTGTTCGGGCTCGGCCTGGCGACGGTCGTGGCGCCGGTGACCGCGACGGTGCTCGCCGCGGCCCCGGACCGCTACGCCGGTGTCGCGTCCGGCGTCAACAACGCCATCGCCCGTTCGGGCGGCCTGCTGGCCGTCGCGGTGCTGCCGGCAGCGGCCGGGCTGACCGGCGAGGCGTACGCCGACCCGGTCGCGCTCACCGCGGGCTGGCGGACGGCGCTGGTCATCTGCGCGGCCCTGGCGATCGCAGGCGGCCTGATCGCGCTGGGCATCCACAACGGCGTCCTCGCGCCACCGTCGTCGCCCTCGCCGGACGCCAAGCCGGACGACGACTGCCCCCACCTGGGCGAGTGCTACCACTGCGGCGTCGAGGGCCCGCCGACGCACATCCGCCGGGGCTCCTCCGTCGCCGGCTCCTAGCCAAAGCGCCCCAATGAGGTTTTCTCAGTAGCGGCCGTGGTGTTCGTGATGGGTCAGGACGAGTGCTGCTTGGACGATGGCGCCGATGCGGTGTGGGCAGA
>NZ_JBSGBK010000107.1:0-27005 GCF_053601215.1 Amycolatopsis sp. NPDC004772 | reverse complement strand
GCCGCACCCCCGCCCCCCCCACCGCACTCCAAGCCCCGGTTGTTTGGGCGGTAGTCCCACATCCCCCCTAATTTGGGGCTGGCGGCGCCCCCCCCCCCCCCCCCGCCACATTGGGGCGCTTGCGACTCAGGACGGGCAGGCGCGCAGGTCGGCGCGGGTGAGGCGGATGTCCGGCCAGCCGCGCAGGTCCGAGGGCGACGTCACCCGGCGCGTGCAGCCCACCGTCCGGCCCGAGAGGTCGTACACCTCGCCCAGCACCGGCGCGGTCGCGCACTTCGGCGTGCCGGAAGCGGAATCCGGGCAGTCGTGGCGGACCACGATCACGTCGGGGCTGGCGTCGGCCGTGACGTCGTAGAGCGACAGCGTCCCGGCGTCCGCGTAGAACGGCTTGCCCCAGTCGCGCCACACTCCCCCGCTGGCGACCAGCAGTTCGCCGTACGCGGCCGTGCCGTCGTCGCCGACGTCGCCGCGGACCAGGCACGCCGGCGCCGGGCCGTCGATGCAGCGCAGCGAGTTCTGGTCCAGCCGGACACCCAGCTGGGCGATCGACAGCTCGAACACCGTGCCCGGCTCGGGCCCGACGCGCAGGCGGGCCGAACCGCCCGCGGTGCCGGTCAGCAGCACCACCGGCGTGCCCCCGACGGTCACCGCCGCGAGCTGGCGGCACGGGCCGCCGCCGCAGGTCACCGCGGGTGTCACCGGGCCGGCGGCGGGCTCGGCCAGTCCGGGCGCCGCCTCGGGCCGCGGCCGCAGCAGGAACACCGCGCCGATCGCGCCGACCGTGACCACCGCGGCCAGCACCGCGGTCAGCAGCGCCGACCGGGGCGTCCGCGCTGCCGTAGTCCGCATAAGACAGAGCGTAAGCCGCTTCGCGCGCGTGCGTCGGCAGCGCCCCGTGACGATGTGGCGGGTTCAACCCGACGGGGTCACGGGTAGCGGAGGGTGTCCGTCTATGTTGTCCGGGTGACGAACCCGAACCTGCCGCCCGCCCTGTACCTCCCGACCGGCCCGGTCGACCCCGAGGCCGAGGGCGCGTCCATCGAATTGCGGCGCACGCCGGACGGCCGCACCGCCCTGGTCGCCTTCACCGCGCTGGACCGGCTGATCGACTGCTGCGGCGAGCACCAGCCGTGGGTGCTGGTGAACACCGAGCACCTGCCGAAGGTGCACTCCGCGAACCCGTACGACGTGATCGTGCTCGACTCGCCACTGCCCGAGGAGCTGCGCCACCACGTCTGAGCGTGGTCCACCTCTCACTCAGGAGACTCCGGACGTCAGATCCGTAGACTTCCCTGATGCCGCGTGGGCGGTCAGCAATGCAGCTGTCGGACGCAGGAGGTGCGGGGTGGCCGAGCAGGTCGGCGAAACCACGGGTGGTCCGGTGACCAAGATCCTGGTCGCCAACCGTGGCGAAATCGCGGTACGCGTCATCAGAGCCGCGAAGGACGCTGGGCTGGCCAGTGTCGCGGTGTACGCCGACCCGGATCGCGACGCGCCGCACGTACGTCTGGCCGACGAAGCCTTCGCGCTGGGAGGCACGACGGCCGCCGAGAGCTACCTGAACTTCGACAAGCTCCTGGACGCCGCCAAGCGGTCGGGCGCCGACTCGGTGCACCCCGGCTACGGCTTCCTCTCGGAGAACGCGGACTTCGCGCAGGCCGTCCTGGACGCCGGGCTGACCTGGATCGGGCCGAGCCCGCAGGCGATCCGCGACCTCGGCGACAAAGTCACCGCCCGCCACATCGCCACGCGCGCGGGCGCGCCGCTGGTGCCGGGCACGAAGGAGCCGGTCAAGGACGCCGCCGAGATCGTCGCGTTCGCCGACGAGCACGGCCTGCCGGTGGCCATCAAGGCCGCGTTCGGCGGTGGCGGCCGCGGCCTGAAGGTTGCGCGCACCCGCGAAGAGATCCCCGAGCTGTTCGAGTCGGCCACCCGCGAGGCGGTCGCCGCGTTCGGCCGCGGCGAGTGCTTCGTCGAGCGGTACCTGGACAAGCCGCGCCACGTCGAGGCGCAGGTGCTGGCCGACATGCACGGCAACGCGATCGTCGTCGGCACCCGCGACTGCTCGCTGCAGCGCCGGCACCAGAAGCTCGTCGAGGAGGCGCCCGCGCCGTTCCTGAGCGACGAGCAGCGCAAGCGCATCCACGAGTCCGCGAAGGCGATCTGCAAGGAAGCCGGCTACTACGGCGCCGGCACGGTCGAGTACCTCGTCGCGACCGACGGCACGATTTCCTTCCTCGAGGTCAACACGCGGCTGCAGGTCGAGCACCCGGTGTCGGAGGAGACGACCGGGCTGGACCTGGTCCGCGAGATGTTCCGCATCGCGCGCGGCGAGCAGCTGCGGATCACCTCCGACCCCGAACCCCGCGGCCACTCGATCGAGTTCCGCATCAACGGCGAGGACGCCGGCCGCGGCTTCCTGCCGGCGCCGGGCACGGTGACGAAGTTCGTCGCGCCGAGCGGGCCGGGCGTGCGGGTCGACTCGGGGGTCGAATCCGGCAGCGTCATCGGCGGGCAGTTCGACTCGATGCTGGCCAAGCTGATCGTCACCGGGTCGGACCGGAACAACGCCCTCGAACGCAGCCGCCGGGCGCTCGACGAGATGGTCGTCGAAGGCATGGCGACGGTGCTGCCGTTCGACCGCGTGATCGTGAACGACCCGGCGTTCATCGGCGACGAGAACGGCTTCAGCGTGCACACGCGCTGGATCGAGACGGAGTTCGACAACCGGATCGAGCCGTTCGTCGCCCCGGACGTGGAGGCCGCCGAAGAGGAACCGCGGCAGAACGTCGTCGTCGAGGTCGGCGGGCGCCGGCTCGAGGTGTCGCTGCCGGGCGGGTTCGCGTTCGAAGGCGGCGGGGGCGGCGGGACGGCCGTCAAGGCGAAGCCGCGGAAGCGGGCCGGCGGCACCAAGGCGGCGGTGAGCGGTGACGCCGTGACGGCGCCGATGCAGGGCACGATCGTCAAGGTGGCCGTCGAAGAGGGCCAGACGGTCGAAGCCGGTGAGCTGATCGTCGTCCTCGAGGCGATGAAGATGGAGAATCCGGTCACCGCCCACAAAGCGGGCACGGTCACCGGGCTTTCGGTCGAGGTCGGCGCCGCCGTGACGCAAGGCACACAGCTGCTCGAGCTCAAGTAGCACGGTTCGTTACAGATGTCGTGGTGGGCCGCCCCCGGGGCGGCCTACCATCGACTACGTGACCGAAGTCCCGTCTCCGCAGTTGCGGATCAGCGACCAGAACCGTGAGTCCGCGCTGTCCGCCCTCGGCGAGCACATGAGCGCGGGGCGGATCGACATCGACGAGTACGGCGAGCGCTCGGCCCGGATCACCGCGGCCAAGACGCGCGGCGAGCTCGCCGAGATCTTCGCGGACCTCCCCGCCCCGCACCCGCGGTACGAGGACGTCCCGCAGGCGGTCGCGGCCCCCGAGCCCGCCGCCGCGCCACCCGAGCCGGCGCGCCCGCGGACCCCGGACAACTGGTCGCCGCCGCAGCGGTTCCTCGCCGCGATCGTGCCGCTGGCCTTCATCGCCGCGATCGCGCTGATCGCCACGGGCACGCTGGCCTGGCCGATCATCTTCGTCCCGATCGGGCTGACGGTGTTCGGCAAGTCGATGTGGGGCCACGACTGGAACCACGACCAGCACCACCGCGACCGCCGCGAGCGGCACCTGCGCGACCGCGAGCGCCGCCGCGAGCTGCGCGACTCCTACCGCCGCGAACTGGGCCGCTGATCCAGCCGTGGGCGACATGCGGTTGAGCGACGAGGAACGCCAGGACGCCCTGGACGTCCTGGAGGAACACGTCCGCACCGGCCGGCTCGACATCGACGAGTACGGCGCCCGGTCCGCGAAGGTCACCGCGGCGAAGCGCGTCAGCGAGCTCGTACCCCTCTTCGACGACCTGCCCTCACCCCGGCCGAGCGCGTTGCTGACCGGGGTGTCGGCGCCGATGGTGGCGCCTGCCGGGGACACCGCCCTGGTCCGGTTCCTGACGGCGGGCGCGGTCCCGATCGCGATCGTCCTGGCGATCGCGGTGCTGATCCTGTCCCGCGGCCGGCTGCTGATCATTTCGGTGGCGCTGCCGCTGGTGGTGGCCATGATCGCCGGGGCGCGCCGCCGCCGCTCCTGATTGCTCCCTTTCGCCGGGCAACCTTGATCGCCGGGCCGGGAGCGGCTCGCTCCCGGCCTGGCTAGGCTGGGCGGAGTGGAACCGGTGGAGATCAACGCGGGCACGTACTACCTGCGCCAGCTGCGCGCCGACCGCCACCTCGACGACCGCCCGTTGTTGATGGAGGCGTTCGCCGATCCGACGCACCGCAAATACGTCCTGAACTACCGGCTGCGCACCCTGGACGAGGCCACCGAGTACGTGGCCCTGCGGGCGGCCCAGTGGGCGGGCGACGAGCGTTGTTCCTGGGCGATCGCGGAGCCGACCTCGGGCCGGCTGCTGGGCGAGGTCGGGTTGCGCGAGCTGAACCTGGACGCGTCGTACGCCGAGGCGACGATCTGGGTCCACCCGGCCGAGCGCGGCAAGGGGATCGCGACGACGGCGTTGAACGCGGCGCTGCGGTTCGGCTTCGGCGGCCTCGGGCTGACCGAGGTCAGCTACCGGTACGAGGAGAGCAACGCGGCCTCGGCGATCGTCGCCGAGCGCTGCGGGTTCACCCTGGTGGGCCCGGAGGCCGAGCGGGCGCCGACCGGTGAGCGGTTGATCCGCTGGCACCGGACGTCCTGACCCCCGCTCAGCTCACCGGCTCCACGATGCCCGCGCGGGCCTCCGGCGCCGCCGACCTCAGCGCGTCCGCCGCTTCGTCGTTCGGCTGGGACTGGGACTTGCGCTCCGCCTCCACCCGGGCCCGGTAGACCTCGATCTCGTGCTTCACCGTTTCGGGCGACCAGCCGAGCACCTCGCCCACCAGCGTGGCCACCTGCTCGGCGCAGTCCACGCCGCGGTGCGCGTACTCGATCGAGATGCGCGTCCGGCGGGCCAGGACGTCCTCCAGGTGCAGCGCCCCTTCGTGCGAAGCCGCGTACACCACTTCGACGCCCAGGTAGTCCGGGGCGTGCTCGATCGGCTTCAGCAGCTCCGGGCGGCCCTCCGCCGAGGCCAGGACCTCGTGGACGAGTGAGCCGTAGCGGTCCAGCAGGTGCCTCACCCGGTAGGGGTGCAAGCCGTGCTCGGCGGCCAGGTGGTCGGCCTGGTTGACCAGCGCGTGGTAGCCGTCCGCACCCAGGAGGGGGACCTTGTCCGTGATGGACGGCTGGGAGCGGCCCGGCAGGTCCACCGCCGCCGCGTCGACGGCGTCCGCCGCCATCACCCGGTACGTCGTGTACTTGCCGCCCGCGATCGCCACCAGGCCCGGGGCCACGCGGGCCACCGCGTGCTCGCGCGACAGCTTCGACGTCTCTTCGCTCTCCCCCGCGAGCAACGGGCGAAGGCCGGCGTACACGCCTTCGATGTCGTCGTGCGTCAGCGGTGTCGCGAGGACGGTGTTGACGTGCTCGAGGATGTAGTCGATGTCGTGCTTCGTCGCCGCCGGGTGCGCGAGATCGAGGTTCCAGTCCGTGTCCGTCGTGCCGACGATCCAGTGGTTGCGCCACGGGATGACGAACAGGACCGACTTCTCGGTGCGCAGGATCATCCCCGACTCCGAGACGATCCGGTCGCGCGCGACGACGATGTGCACGCCCTTGCTCGCGCGCACCCGGAACCGGCCGCGGCCGCCCGACAGGCGCTGGAGCTCGTCGGTCCAGACGCCGGTGCAGTTGATCACCGCGGCGGCCGAAATCTCCGTTTCGCGCCCGTCCTCGACGTCGCGCACGCGCACGCCGGACACCCGGTCGGCTTCGCGCAGGAACCCGACGACCTGGGTCGACGTCCGCACGACCGCGCCGTAGTGCGCCGCTGTCCGCGCCACCGTCATCGTGTGGCGGGCGTCGTCGGACTGCGCGTCGTAGTAGCGGATCCCGCCGATCAGCGCCGAGCGCTTGAGCGCCGGCACCATCCGCAGCGCGCCGGCGCGGGTCAGGTGCTTCTGCCCCGGGACGCTGCGGGCGCCGCCCATCGTGTCGTACATCAGCAGGCCGGCCGCGGTGTACGGGCGCTCCCACACGCGGTGCGTCAGCGGGTAGAGGAAGCTGACCGGCTTCACCAGGTGGGGCGCGATCGTCGTCAGCATCAGCTCGCGCTCGCGCAGCGCCTCCCGGACCAGGCCGAATTCGAGCTGTTCCAGGTACCGCAGGCCGCCGTGGAAAAGCTTGCTCGACCGGCTCGACGTCCCGGACGCGAGGTCGCGGGCCTCGACGAGCGCGACCCGCAGCCCGCGCGTCGCGGCGTCCAGCGCCGTGCCCGCCCCGACGACGCCACCGCCGATGACGACGAGGTCGAACGTCTCCTTGCCGAGCCGCTGCCACGTCTCTTCCCGCTTGACCGGGCCCAGTCGAGCCGGGTTCGTCTCCGCTGCGTGCTGCGCCACGTGACATTCCTCCTCGTGCCGGCGAGGCTTCCAGCATCGCACGACCCGGTGATCATCCGCCCGTCCACGGATGACACTTGTGGCGTAACCCTCCGCGATCTTGAAAAGATTCGGCTGCCCGGTGCTTGGAAGTAGCTTCTACGCCCCGGTAACGTCGCGCGGACGTGGGTCGGCAACGGGGCCGTGGCACGCCGTGATCGACCCTGCGCAGAGTGTCCAGTGTGGAGGTGCAGCGGTGAGTGCTGGAGCAATAATCGTCTGGGAACTACTGGGAACGGCCGCGCTGATCCTGCTCGGCAACGGTGTCGTCGCGAACCACGTGCTCCGTAAGAACAACGGTCACAACGCGGGCTTCCTGTTCATCAACTTCGGCTGGGCGTTCGCCGTCTTCACCGGCGCCAGCATCGCCGCCCCGAGCGGGGCCCACCTCAACCCGGCCGTGACCCTCGGCCTCGCCATCGCCGACAAGACCAAGTGGGCGGACGTCCCGCTGTACTTCATCGGCCAGTTCGCCGGCGCCATCCTCGGTGCCGTGCTCTGTTGGGCCGCCTACAAGCTGCAGTTCGACGACCACCCCGAGCCCGAGAACACCCTCGGCATCTTCTCCACCGCACCGCAGATCCCCAACACCGCCTGGAACCTCGTCACCGAGATCATCGGCACCTTCGTGCTGGTCGCCTGGATCCTGCTCAGCCCGGTCTACGCGGCCGGCGACGGCGGCACCCCGAACTTCGGCAACTCCGCACTGGGCTACGCGGGCGTCTCGTTCGTGGTGCTCGTGATCGGCACCTCCCTCGGCGGGCCGACGGGCTACGCCATCAACCCGGCCCGCGACCTGGGCCCGCGGATCGCGTACGCGTTCCTGCTGCCGATCAAGAACAAGGCCAACGCGAACTGGGGCTACTCGTGGATCCCGGTCGTCGGCCCGCTCGTCGGCGGCGCCCTGGCCGCCCTGCTGTACCTCGCCGTCCACAACCTGACCTGATCGCCCGATCGACGGAAATCCGGGAGCACACATGACTTCGTACGTAGCCGCGATCGACCAGGGCACCACGTCCACCCGGTGCATGATCTTCAACCACGAGGGCCGCGTCGTCTCGGTCGACCAGCGCGAGCACGAGCAGATCTTCCCGCGCGCCGGCTGGGTCGAGCACAACGCGGAAGAGATCTGGGAGAACACGCGCCGGGTCGCCGCGGGCGCGCTGGCCAAGGCCGACCTCACGGCCAAGGACATCGCCGCCGTCGGCATCACCAACCAGCGCGAGACCGCCCTCGTCTGGGACAAGACCACCGGCAAGCCGGTGTACAACGCGATCGTCTGGCAGGACACCCGCACCGACAAGATCGTCACCGAGCTCGGCAACCTCGGCGGCGGCCAGGAGCGCTACCGCGACAAGGTCGGCCTCCCGCTCGCGACGTACTTCTCCGGGCCCAAGGTCAAGTGGATCCTGGACAACGTCGAGGGCGCGCGTGAGAAGGCCGAGGCCGGCGACCTGATCTTCGGCAACATGGACACCTGGGTGCTGTGGAACATGACCGGCGGCGCGGACGGCGGCGTGCACGTCACCGACCCGACCAACGCGTCGCGCACCATGCTGATGGACCTCGACACCCTGCAGTGGGACGCCGAGATCGCCGGCGAGATGGGCATCCCTCTTTCGATGCTGCCGGAGATCCGTTCCTCGTCCGAGGAGTACGGCAAGGTCCGCGAGAAGGGCGCGCTGGCGGGCGTCCCGATCGCGGGCATCCTGGGCGACCAGCAGGCCGCGACGTTCGGCCAGGCCTGCCTCTCGCCCGGCGAGGCCAAGAACACCTACGGCACCGGCAACTTCATGCTGCTCAACACCGGCACCGAGAAGGTGATGTCGCAGAACGGGCTGCTCACCACGATCTGCTACAAGATCGGCTCGAAGGACACGGTCTACGCGCTGGAAGGCTCCATCGCCGTCACCGGTTCGCTGGTGCAGTGGCTGCGCGACAACCTCGGCATGATCACAACGGCGGCCGAGATCGAGGAGCACGCACGCAGCGTCGAGGACAACGGCGGCGCGTACTTCGTCCCGGCGTTCTCGGGCCTGTTCGCTCCTTACTGGCGATCCGACGCCCGCGGCGCGATCGTCGGCCTCACCCGGTTCGTCAATAAGGGCCACCTCGCCCGCGCGGTCCTGGAGGCGACGGCGTTCCAGACGCGCGAAGTGCTCGAGGCGATGAACGCCGACTCGGGTGTTTCGCTCACCTCCCTCAAGGTGGACGGCGGGATGGTCGTCAACGAGCTGCTCATGCAGTTCCAGGCCGACATCCTCGGCGTGCCGGTGATCCGCCCGGTGGTCAACGAGACCACCGCGCTGGGTGCCGCGTACGCCGCCGGCCTGGCCGTCGGGTTCTGGAAGTCCGAGGACGACATCCGCACCAACTGGGCCCAGGACAAGCAGTGGGAGCCGTCGATGGACGACGCCCGCCGCGAGCGTGAGTACCGCAACTGGAAGAAGGCGGTGACCAAGACGTTCGACTGGGTCGCCGACGAGGACTGACCGGCCGGGGCCGGGGGTGCCACGCCGTGGCGCTCCCGGTCTGGCTTGTCAGGCTTCCTCGCACCGGGGCCCGCCTCGCGACGCTCCCGGCTCGCCCGGCCGCACCCCCACGCCAAAGGCGCCGTTCGGGCCCTCCAGGTCACGCGCCCACGGGCGAAGGTGTCGCCCTGCCCGCCCGGGTCACACCTCCCAGCCCTCCGGCTCGCCGGATTGCGCGTTCGGGGCGATGATCATGAACGGCACTCCCTGGTCGTCCGCAACCCGCACCTGCCGGCCGTACGGGGAGTCGAACGGCTTGCCCTCGACCGTGCCGCCGAGGTCGGTCACCTTGGCCGCGCTCGCGTCGGCGTCCGCCGCCCAGAAGTACGCCGACCAGTACGACGGCACCTCCGGTGGCACCGAGGCCGGCACCGTGCCGAGGCCGCCGATCGGGCGCCCGTCGATCAGCACCACCGCGTACGTGAATTGGTCGCTCGAGATGTCCTGGAAGCCGTAGCCGAAGATCTCCTCGTAGAACGGCTTCGCCGCCGCGAAGTCTCGGCTCATGCATTCGTTCCACGCCAAGGTGCCCGGGGCCGCCGTCACCTGCGTGCCGATGTGGTTGCCGGCCTCCCACAGCCCGAAGGCGGCACCCGCCGGGTCGGCCGCGATCGCCATCCGGCCCTCCTTCAGCACTTCCGTCACCGGCACCACGATCTGCCCGCCCGCCTCGGTGATGGCCGTGGCGGTGCGGTCCACATCGGACACCGCGAGGTAGGTCGTCCAGAATGGTGGGATGTCCTGACCCGGTGGCGTGCGGCCGATGCCGGCGACCGGGCGCCCCCGCAGCTGCGCCATGCCGTAGAAGCCGGTCTCCTCACCGCCCGTCTGCACGTCCCAGCCGAACAGGCTGCCGTAGAAGGCGATCGCCTTCTCCTGATCGGGCACCATCAGGTCCACCCAGCCGGGCGTACCGTCGGGCCATCTTTCGTCCCGGAACACCATGCCGACTCCCAACCCCTCGTCCGTGCCGCCGCTGGTGACGACCGGCACAGTCTTGCACCGGGCACCGACAAAAACCGAAAATCAGGCCTGGACCAGGCGGGCGTACACGACGATGTTGTCGACGTAGTTGTGCGCGCTCCGGTCGAAGACGCCGCCGCAGGTGATCAGCCGCAGCTCCGGACCGGCCGTGTCGTCGTAGACCCCTTCGGCCTCGAAATCCTTCTTCGGCACCTGGTGCACCTTCGTCACCTCGAAGACCACCGTGGTGCCGTCCTTGCGGGCGATCGAGACGCGGTCCCCGGCGGCCAGCTCCTTGAGCCGGAAGAAGATCCCCTTCTGGTGGTTGCCGTCGACGTGCCCGAGGACGACCGCCGGGCCGACCTCGCCCGGCGTCGGCGCGTAGGTGTACCAGCCGGCCTGCAGCGGCGTGGTCACCGGCGGCACCTCGACGGTGTTGTCCGGGTTGAGCCCCAGCGGGACCAGCGACGAGTGCGCGCCGATCTTCGGGATGTCGATGGAGACGGGTTCGGACTTGGGCAACGCCGCGACGGCGTCCGGGCTGTCCGCCTGCGGCTCCGGCGCGACCGCGACCGGCTGGGCCGACGGCGGCTGCGCGGTACCCGAGCCGGGGGCGTCGCCGAGCGTCAGCGCCAGCACCACCAGCGTGGCCGGCAACGCGGCGACGACGGCGATCAGGACACCCCGTCTGTTCGTGATCCTCCTGGTCATGTCCTCCCCCTGCCTGGTGCCTGCAAGTTCACACGTCCGGGTGGTCCGTTCGGTTGCGTCCCGACGGTACCTCCGCGGCCGGATCAGCGGCGGCGCGCCCGGAGCCGTCGACCGGGCCGTCGGTACCCCCGGTCTGCGGCGCGCCGGACGGCACCTTGGCGACCTGCTTGGCCGCCGGAAGCACCTCGAAGACCGTGCTGGAGTCCGCGTGGGCGCAGTACATCGTCACGATCCGGGCGACCGGGCCGTCCGGGAAGTCGGTGCCCGGGTCCGTCGGGCGCGGCACCGCCGGCATGCCGGTCGGGGACGGCGGCGCAGTGCGGATCGTGCTCGTCGACGGGGTCGCCGATTACGCCCGGAGGTCACGAATGCGTCGCGAAAATGCGCAGAAAAAAGCCGCCCTCGGGCGGCTCTCGGTTCGGGAAATCAGTGGATCATCGTCGCCGTGATCGTCGCGCCAGCACGAGCCCGCCACCGCCGACGGCCAGCACGCCCATCGCGCCCGCGGCGGCGAGCGGTCCGTGGCCGTCCGAACCACCACCGGTCTGCGGTGCGCCCGACGGCACCTTCGCCACCTGACGACGTTCACCCAGAACGGTGAACTTCGTGGTCAGGTCCGCGCCGCCGCAGGAGAACGACACCCGGAAGACGCCCGGTTTCGCGGCCTGCACCACCGCCGACGCGGCCGCGGCGGGTGCCTTGGCCGGGTCGTTCTGCGGGCCGACGCGCCGCAGCGCGCCGATCTTGAGCACCGGGGACGCCAGGTCGCGCGTGCTCGCGGCGTCGCAACCGAGCCGGATCTGCACCTTCGCGCCCGGGCGGGCCGCGGTCGGCAGGACGCGGAGGTAGGCCTTCGGGTTCCCCGCGTGCTCCGCCGGCGTCGCGGCGAAGGCCGCCGGGGCCGAGAGCAGCAAGCCACCCGAAACGGCGGCGACGGCCAGGAACTTCTTCATTTCCAACCCCTCTTCCCGCCCCGGAGAGTTCGGTGGGGAAATCAGCCCGCCATGCTGCCGTCGCCGGCCTTCGCGGCACCGGACGGCACCTTCGCGACCTGGGCGGCAGGCACCGAGAACTGCGTGGTGTAGGTCTGGCCGCCGCAGGTCACGCTCAGCGGGTACGTCCCCGCCGCGGTTCCGGGCTTGAGCTCGACGTCGGCGCTGATGTTCGCGTCGGCGCCCATGAACGGGCCCGGGGTGTAGTTGCTGAACGTCAGCACCGGCGAGGCGAAGGCCGGCGAAGGGCCTTCGCACTTCGCCAGCGCGACGTTCGGCGCGTCGCGGACGTACTTGTCCACCAGCGTCTGGTTGATCGCGGTGTTCACGTTGAGCTGGACGCTGCCCGCCTTCGCGGTCGGCGCGGGGCTGGTGCTCGGGGCCGGACCGGTGCTCTGCGCCATCGCCGGTCCCGTCAGCGCCGTCGCCCCGATCACCGCTGCCGCAACGAAAACCACCGTCTTGCGCACGTTCGCACCCTTCGCGTCCTTCAGCCTTACAACCGACAAGACGCGGCGGGTGCGCCCGGGTTGCGTGCCGGATCAGTCGAGATCGTCGTGGCGCATGAGCTGGCGGCCGGCCTCGGTGATCGAGCCCGACAGCGACGGGTACACCGAAAATGTCAGTGCCAGGTGGTCCACTGTGAGCTGGTTCTGGACGGCGAGCGCGATGGGAAGGATGAGCTCGCTCGCCTGCGGCGCCACGACGACACCACCGACGACCACGCCGGTGGCGGGGCGGCAGAACAGCTTCACGAAGCCTCGGCGGAGGCCCTCCATCTTCGCGCGCGCGTTGGTGGCCAGGGGCAGCATGATGGTGCGCGCGGGCACCTCGCCGGAGTCGATCGCCTGCTGGCTGATGCCGACGGTGGCGATCTCCGGGTGGGTGAACACGTTGGCGGCGACGGTCTTGAGCTTGATCGGCGCGACGCCTTCGCCCAGCGCGTGCCACATCGCGATGCGGCCCTGCATGCTCGCCACCGAGGCCAGCATGAGCACGCCGGTGCAGTCGCCGGCGGCGTAGATCCCGGGAACGGAGGTGCGCGAAACGCGGTCGACGGTGATGAACCCGCCGGGGCCGGGCTCGATGCCGACCTTGTCCAGGCCGATGTCGCGGGTGTTGGGCACCGATCCGACGGTCATCAGCGCGTGGCTGGCTTCGATCACCCGGCCGTCGGCGAGGTGGATCTCGACGCCCTTTTCGGTGCGCTCGACGCGGTCGGCGCGCGCCTGCTTGGCGACGGTCGTGCCGCGCTGGGAGAAGACCTCTTCGAGCACGGCGGCGGCGTCGGCGTCCTCGTGCGGGAGGACGCGGTCCCGGCTGGAGACGACGGTGACCTTGACGCCCATCTCGGTGTAGGCGGACGCGAACTCGGCGCCGGTGACACCCGAGCCGATCACGGCGAGGTGCTCCGGCAGCTCCTGGAGCTCGTAGAGCTGGCGCCAGTCGAGGATGCGCTCGCCGTCGGGCACGGCGCCGGGCAGGACGCGCGGCGTGGCGCCGGTGGCGATGAGGACGACGTCGGCGGGCAGCTTCTCGGTGCCGTCCTTGGTCGTGACGGCGACCTTGTGCGTCGCCAGGCCGGGCTCTTCGTCGCAGAAGCGAGCCTCGCCGGCGATGACGCGGACGCCTTCGCGCTGGACGCGGGCGCGGATGTCGGCGGACTGGGCGAGCGCGAGGCCCTTCACCCGGCCGTGGACGGTCGGGAGGTCGATGCTGGTGTCGGCCAGGTCGGTGTTGATGCCGAGCTCGCTGAGGTCGTGCATCTTCGCCAGCGCGCCGGAGCTCGCGATGAACGTCTTCGAGGGGACGCAGTCGTAGAGGACGCAGGCGCCACCGAGGCCGTCCCGCTCGACGATCGTGACGTCGGCTCCGTGCTGGGCCGCGACCAGCGCGGCTTCGTAGCCGGCCGGGCCCCCGCCCATGATCACGATCCTGGTCACCTGGGTCCTCCTCGGAGTGAGCGTGCGGTGCTCTCACCGTACGCGGCGAAGGTGACCGGACACTGAAGTGGGCGAACACGGCGAGTGCGTCCACTCGGGTGAGGGAGGTGTCGCTACGCTGTCGGCGTGCCGTTGTATGCCGCGTACGGATCGAACATGGAGCCCGCCCAGATGCTGGAGCGCGCGCCGCACTCGCCGATGGCCGGCACCGGCTGGCTGGAGGGCTGGCGCCTGACCTTCGGCGGCGAGGACCTGGGGTGGGAAGGTGCCCTGGCCACGATCGTCGAGGACCCGGGGTCACGGGTGTTCGTCGTCCTCTACGACGTGACGTCGCTGGACGAGGACGGCCTGGACCGCTGGGAAGGCGGCGAGCTGGGGATCCACTCGAAGATCCGCCTCCGCGTCCAGACGATGGACGGCTCGGTCCTGGCCTGGCTCTACGTCCTGGACGCCTACGAAGGCGGCCTCCCCTCCGCCCGCTACTTGGGCGTCCTGGCCGACGCCGCCGAAACAGCCGGCGCCCCCGCCGACTACGTCGACGACCTCCGAACCCGCCCCTGCTCCGGCATAACCGGCTAGTTCCGCCTCCAATCACGCGAGTCACGGCCCCAATCACGTGGCTGACGGGCTCGATCACGCGAGTTACGCCGCTCGTCGCTCGAAGTGTGCCCGGAGCTCGGCCAGCACCCGGCTGGGGTCTCGGAGATCCGCCGCGGTCGCGCGGATGGTGACCCATCCTCGCCCGGCCATCCGCTCGTCCCGCTCGGCATCGTGTTCACGCCGCTCCTCGTGAGCCGCGAAGCCGTCATACTCCAGCGCGATGCGCAGTGCTGGCCAGGCCAGGTCGAGCACGTACAGCCTCCGGCCGTCGATGGCGGTGATCTCGTACTGCGCCTCCGGCACCGGCAGCCCGGCCTCGACCACGATCAGCCGGAGCATGCTTTCGGGTGGCGATTCGGCCTTCCCGGTGGCGAGCGCCAAGAGCATCTGCGCCCTGTGGATACCTCGCTTGCTCCTCCGGTCCAAAAGCCGGTCGCGGACGTTCTCGCGGAGCTTCAGGCAGTGGTCTGCAGACAGGCCCAGCATGGCCTCGTCGAGGGCGGCGAACGCTGTTCGCTTGTCTCCATCGCACAGGAAATCAGCGAGGGCGAGGTCGAGCGAAAACACCGCCAACCCCTCGAGTTCGACCACGTCGGACTCGGTGAACTCGGCTCGATGGACGGCCAACCCGGACCTCGACTCCACTCGCCGGGAGTAGGGAACTGTCAGGTGCACGGTGGACTCTTGGGCCGCCGATATCCCATGCAGCGCAAGAGAAGTAGCTCCCGACAGAGCAGCGGGCGGACCCACTGCGATCAGCGCCGCCTGCGCCCGGGTGGCGAGATTCAGCGCATCTGCCGCGTGAATGACCACGCCTCGCCAAGGCTGCGCGAGTACGCCGGTCGCCAGTCCTTCGAGCACTGCTCGCCGTCCCAAAACCGCATCGGCTTCGCGACGCGAGACGGCGCCGTGTCGTCCTCCCCAACTGATCACAACTTCGAGGATGAGGCCCTCCGACGATCAACGGAAGGGCCCCATCCTCGAGCTGTGGATAACTCGCCGAGCCTGTGGATAACTCGTGTGCGTAACTCCGCACTCACGTGATTGGAAACGGGACTCGCGTGATTGGAGGCGGATCTCGTTAGGCGAGGGTGGTTAGGGCGGTGTGGACGAGGGTTCGGACTCCGCAGAGGAGGGCTCGCTCGTCGAGGATGAAGGTCGGGCGGTGGATGTCCGATTGGGGGGCGGGCGGGCCGGGCCAGACGCCCAGGCGGGCGAAAGCTCCCTGGACGTGCTCGAGGTACCAGCCGAAGTCCTCGCCTCCCGAGGACTGCTCGGTGGGCGCGACAGCGCCCTCGCCGAGGGCCGCCTCGACGCCGGCGCGCATCAGGGCCGTCGACTCCGGGTCGGAGACCACCGGGGGGACGCCGCGGCGGTAGTCCAGGGAGAAGCCGACGCCGGTGGGAGCCAGGAGCGACTCCACCGAGGAGGCGACCAGGGGCTCCAGGGCCGTCCAGACCTCGTGGTCGGCCGTGCGCAGGGTGCCGCGCAGGACGCCGTCCTGGGGGACCGCGTTGGCCGCCTGGCCCGCGTGGACCGCTCCCCACACCAGGACCGTCCCGGACCGCGGGTCGACGCGGCGGGAGAGCACCGCGGGCAGGGACGTGATCACCGTGCCCAGCGCGTGGACCAGGTCCGCCGTCAGGTGCGGGCGGGACGTGTGGCCGCCCGGGGACGTCAGGCGCAGCTCGATCAGGTCGGCCGCCGACGTCAGGGCGCCGACGCGCATCCCGACCGAGCCCACCTCCAGCCGCGGGTCGACGTGCAGGCCGTAGATCCGCTCGACACCCTCCAGCGCGCCCGCCGCGATCATGTCCAGGGCTCCCCCGGGCATGACCTCCTCGGCCGCCTGGAAGATCAGCCGGACCCGGCCCGGCAGCTCCGGCGCGCCGGCCAGGGCGCGGGCCGCGCCCAGCAGGATCGCCGTGTGGGCGTCGTGGCCGCACATGTGGGCCGCGCCCTCGGTCGTCGACGCGTAGGGCAGGCCCGTCGCCTCCGTCAGCGGCAGCGCGTCCATGTCCGCGCGCAACGCCACGCACCGCTCGCCGCTGCCGATGTCGCAGACGACGCCGGTGCCGCCCGGCAGCACCCAGGGCTTGAGGCCGACCGAGCGCAGCAGCGTGACGACCAGTTCCGTGGTCGCGAACTCGTGCCGCGACAGCTCCGGGTGCGCGTGGATGTGCCGCCGCCACGCGAGCACGTCGGTCGCGTTGGCGCGCAGCCAGTCGTCCAGCCAGAACGGGCCGCGGCCCGCACCAAGGTCCTCCACGGGAGCCATGCTTACGCCGGCCTCGGAAATGAGCGCCTCGGACCCCTCCATGGGGTTGATGATGCGCCCATGGGGGTCGCCTGGAACGTCCGGTCGTGAATCCAACACCGTCACGCCGCACCTCCTCCCGCAACACGGGTAACCCGCGCAGCGGCTGGGGTCACGCGTCGTGCCGATCGTTCTGTACGCATTTGCAGACGATCGTGCACCATGCAGGCGGCAAGCCGCGCCTCGAAAAGCGCCGTCCTAGACGGCCGGTACCGGATCTGCGTTGAACGGTGTGCACCACTTCGGCAAAGCCGAAAACCTCAGGACCCCTTGGCCCGCTTCGAACGGATCTTGCGCCCCCAGATCACGATGCCGAGCAGGACGACCGCGATCAGGCCCGCGACCAGCTTGTTCCGGGTCTTTTCGCTGTTCGCCTTGTCCGTCTGGGCCGGGTCGAGGACCGGGCCCGGAGGCTGGGTCTGCGCCGGCACCAGCGCTGCGGAAGACACGCTCACCGTCACGGCCACCGGGCGCACCGGCGCGGCGTACGCCGGGGACGCGGTGAACAGCACCGCCCCGAGCAGCCCGACCAGGACCAGACCCCGCAGTTTCGCCATGTCATCCCTTCGCCACGACCAGGCATTCTGCCCACGGACCGCCCGCACGTCAGCCACCGAACGCGTCGAGGATCCGCTGAGCACCGAGGGTAGCCGTCAGTTCACCGTCCCGCACCGCCCGCTCGACGTCGGGAACGACCGTTCGCACGTCCGGATGCACCGCCAGCCGACCGAGCAGCTGCTCGCGCACCATCGCCCAGGTCCAGTCGACCTGCTGCTGCCGCCGCCGCGCGTCGAGTTCGCCGGACGCCGTCAGCGTGTCGCGGTGCTGCTCGATCGCGCCCCAGACCTCGTCGAGCCGCAGGTTGTGCAGGCCGCTGCAGGTCAGCACCGGCGGCGTCCACGACGCTTCGGGCCCGTAGATCATCCGCAGCGCGCCCGCCAGTTCCCGCGCCGCGCGCCGGGCGTCCCGCTCGTGGTCGCCGTCGGCCTTGTTGACCGCGATGACGTCGGCGAGCTCCAGCACGCCCTTCTTGATGCCCTGGAGCTGGTCGCCGGTGCGGGCCAGCGTGAGGAACAGGAAGCAGTCGACCATGTTCGCGACGGTCACTTCGGACTGTCCGACCCCGACGGTCTCGACCAGCACGACGTCGTAACCGGCCGCCTCCATCAGCACGATCGTCTCGCGGGTGGCCCGCGCGACCCCGCCCAGCGTCCCGGACGTCGGCGACGGCCGGATGAACGCCCGTTCGTCCACCGCCAGCCGCGCCATCCGGGTCTTGTCGCCGAGGATCGACCCGCCGGTCCGGGTGGACGACGGGTCGACGGCCAGCACGGCGACGCGGTGCCCGGCCGCGGTCAGGTCGGTACCCAGCTGGTCGATGAATGTCGACTTGCCGACACCGGGAACGCCGGTGATGCCGACCCGCCGCGCACCGCCGGCCGACGGCAGCAGCTCGACCAGCAGTTCCTGCGCCAGCGCCCGGTGGTCGTCCCGCTGCGACTCGACCAGCGTGATCGCCTTCGACAGCGTCCCGCGGTCGCCCGCCAGGACCCCCTTGGCGTAGGCGGTGACGTCGATCCTGCGCGGCAACGGTCAGGACTCCTGCGCGGACAGCTGGCCGAGCAGGTCGATGGCCGCGTCCGCGAGCACCGTGCCGGGCCCGAAGATCGCCGCCGCCCCGGCCTCGCGCAGCGCCGGGTAGTCCTGCGGCGGGATGACACCGCCGACGACGACCATGATGTCCTCGCGGCCGAGCTCGGCGAGCTCGTGCCGCAGCGCGGGCACCAGCGAGAGGTGCCCGGCGGCCAGCGACGAGACGCCGACGACGTGCACGTCCGCCTCGATCGCCTGCCGCGCGACCTCGGCCGGGGTGGAGAACAGCGGGCCGACGTCGACGTCGAAGCCGAGGTCGGCGAAGCCGGTGGCGATCACCTTCTGGCCGCGGTCGTGGCCGTCCTGGCCCATCTTCGCCACGAGGATCCGGGGGCGCCGGCCCTCCTCCGCGGCGAACTCCTCGACCAGCTGACGGGCCTTTTCGACGTTCTGCGTCTTCCCCACCTCCTCGCGGTACACCCCCGAGATGGTCCGGATCTGGCCGGAGTGCCGGCCCCAGATCTTCTCCAGGGCGTCGGAGATCTCGCCGACCGTGGCCTTCGCGCGGGCCGCGTCGATCGCCAGCTCCAGGAGGTTGCCGCCGTTCTGCGAGCCCTCGGTGAGCCGCCGCAGCGCGTCCTCGGTGGCCGCGGAGTCGCGTTCGGACCGCAGCCGCCGCAGCTTCTCCAGCTGCTGGGCGCGGACGCCGGCGTTGTCGACCTTCAGGACGTCGATCTCTTCGTCGTCGGTGACCTGGTACTTGTTGACGCCGATCACCGGTTGCCGCCCGGAGTCGATGCGCGCCTGGGTGCGCGCGGCGGCCTCCTCGATGCGCAGCTTGGGGATGCCGGCGTCGATCGCCTTCGCCATGCCGCCGGCCTGCTCGACCTCGGTGATGTGGCCCCACGCCTTGCGCGCGAGGTCGTAGGTCAGCTTCTCGACGAACGCCGACCCGCCCCACGGGTCGATCACGCGCGTGGTGCCGGACTCCTGCTGCAGCAGCAGCTGCGTGTTGCGGGCGATCCGCGCGGAGAAGTCCGTCGGCAGGGCGAGCGCCTCGTCGAGGGCGTTCGTGTGCAGGGACTGCGTGTGCCCCTGGGTCGCGGCCATCGCCTCGACGCACGTCCGGACGACGTTGTTGTAGACGTCCTGCGCGGTCAGCGACCAGCCCGACGTCTGGGAGTGCGTCCGCAGCGAAAGCGACTTCGGCGACGAAGGGTCGAAGCCCTTCACGAGCTTCGCCCACAGCAGGCGCGCCGCGCGCAGCTTCGCGACCTCCATGAAGAAGTTCATGCCGATCGCCCAGAAGAACGACAGCCGCGGCGCGAACTTGTCGACACTGAGCCCCGCGTCGACGCCCGAGCGGATGTACTCGACGCCGTCCGCGAGCGTGTAGGCCAGCTCCAGGTCGGCGGTCGCCCCGGCTTCCTGCATGTGGTAGCCGGAGATGGAGATCGAGTTGTACTTCGGCATGTGCTGCGAAGTGAAGGAGAAGATGTCGGAGATGATTCGCATCGAGGGCTGCGGCGGGTAGATGTAGGTGTTGCGGACCATGAACTCCTTGAGGATGTCGTTCTGGATGGTCCCCGCGAGCTGCTCCGGCTTCACCCCCTGCTCCTCGGCCGCGACGACGTACAGCGCCAGCACGGGCAGCACCGCGCCGTTCATCGTCATCGACACGGACATCTTGTCCAGCGGAATGCCGTCGAAGAGCTGCCGCATGTCGTAGATGGAGTCGATCGCCACGCCCGCCATGCCGACGTCACCCGACACGCGCGGGTGGTCGGAGTCGTAGCCGCGGTGGGTGGCCAGGTCGAAGGCGACCGAAAGCCCTTTCTGGCCGGCGGCGAGGTTGCGCCGGTAGAAGGCGTTGGACTCCTCGGCGGTGGAGAACCCGGCGTACTGGCGGATGGTCCACGGCTGGTTGACGTACATCGTCGGGTACGGCCCGCGCAGGAAGGGCGCGATGCCGGGGTACGTGCCGAGGAAGTCCACATCGGACAGGTCGGCGGCGGTGTAGACCGGCTTGACGCCGATGCCCTCGGGCGTCTCCCAGGCCAGGGCGTCCGGGCCCTTGCCGGTGGTGTTCTCCACCGCGCGCGCCCACGCGTCGCGGTCGCCCGGCAACGGCGTGCCGAGGTCGAGACCGGCGAAGTTCGGGATGCTCATCGCGTGACTCCCAGCTTGGCGTGCAGGCCTTCGAGGACTTCCAGGGCGTTGCACCCGGCGAAGACGTTCGCGTCCACGCCGTCGTAGGTGCCCTTCCCGGCGAGCAGGACGTACTCGGCGCCCAGCGACTTGGCGACGTCGGCCGCCTGGGCGGCGTAGGCGTCATCGGTGCCGCAGAGGCAGGCGATCCGGGCGCCGGAAGCCGCGAACGCGCCGGGCAGGTCGTCGGTCGCGCCCGGGTTGACGGCTTCGATCCCGCCCGCCTGGAACAGGTTGGCGGCGAAACCGGCCCGCGTGGTGTGCGCGGCGACCGGACCGAGGGTCGCGAGGAAGATCTTCGGCCGCGAACCGTGCGAAGCGAGGTACGCGTCCGAAGCATCGCGAAGCGCCTCGAAGCCTTCGGCGTACCGGTGCCGCGGCAGCCCACCTTCCACAGTGGACGGAACCGGCGCCCGCACCACCGGCTTCTCGGCCAGGTTCGGGAACTCGCTGACGCCGGTGAGCGGGTCACGCCGGGTGGCGATCCGCGAGGAGCGCTTCTCCCACGTCTCGGCCAGCCGCCCGGCCAGCGCGCCGGAGGCCAGCGAAGCCACCAGGCCGCCTTCGCCCTCGATGGCGGTGAACTCGGCCCAGGCGGCGTGCGCGAGGTCGTCGGTGAGCTTCTCGACGTACCAGGAGCCGCCCGCCGGGTCGGCCACGCCGGCCAGCCTGGACTCCTCCAGCAGCACGGCGTGGGTGTTGCGGGCGATCCGCGCCGAGAACGCGTCGGGCTTGCCGATCGCCGCGTCGAAGGGCAGCACGGTTACGGCGTCCGCGCCGCCGACGCCCGCGCCGAAGCAGGCCACCGTCGTGCGCAGCATGTTCACCCAGGGATCACGCCGGGTCAGCATGGCCGGCGACGTCACGGCGTGCTGGCGCATCGGCGAGGCGAAGCCGCAGACCTCGGCGACGCGGGCCCACAGGCGGCGGGCCGCGCGCAGCTTCGCGATGGTGGAGAACTGGTCGGCGGTCGCGGCGAGCCGGAACTCCAGCTGGCCGGCGGCGGCCTCGACGTCCAGCCCCGCGTACGTCAGCGCCCGCAGGTAGGTGACGCCGGCGGCGATCAGCGCGCCGAGTTCCTGCGCGTCCGACCCGCCGGCTTCGTGGAACGGCAGGCCGTCGGCGACGATCGTCCGCACTTTCGGGTACTTACCGGCGACACGCACGGCGAGCGCGGCGGCCGGTTCCAGCGCCAGGTCGGCGCCGGAGCGGGCGGCCAGGCCGACCGGGTCGGCGCCCAGGACGGCGGTGGCCTCGCTCGCCGGGATCTCGCGCTCGTCGAACAGCGCCAGCAACTCCGAAGCGGCCGCTTCGTACGAAGGCCCCGCGTCCAGCACGACCGGCGCCAGGTCGAGGTACACCTCGTTCAGCGCGTCGGCCAGGGCCGCGGGCGGGACCGACAGCCAGATCGACGTCACGCCGCCTTCGAGGTCGGCCAGGATCGCCTTGTTGACCGCGCGGCCGTCGTCGCCGGTGAACCGGGCGCGAACGTCCCAGCCGGTGCCGACCAGGCCGTCCGGGCGCGCGCCGCGCACGTAGGGCGGCAGGCCGGGGAAGCCGATGTCGCCGGGGACGTCCTCGGCGGTGTACAGCGGCTGGATCGCGATCCCGTCGTAGGTCCGCGTGACGAGCTTGCTCTCCGGGGCACCCGCGAAGTCCTCCGGCAGCTTCCCGCTCTTGCGCAGCACGCCCGCGACGAGCTCCTGCCACTGTTCGCGCGTCGCCTGCGGGAACTCGGCCGCGAGGTCGAGCTCGGAGATCGGCACTGACTCCGGACCGGCCACATCAGTCATAACCTGTGATGGTAGAGGCACTCGCCGCGCTCGACCTGTGAGTCTGGTCGCGCTAGGGGCCGTCACCGGACAGGTTAGGGGCCGGTGCCGCGGGTACGACACAATTGGCCCGTGCCCCCCTCCAGCGAAGAGACACGAGTGGTCGCCGGTCGCTACCGGCTGCGTTCGGTGCTCGGCTCCGGCTCGATGGGCACCGTCTGGTCGGCCTACGACGAGTTCCTGCACCGGCAGGTGGCCGTCAAGGAGATGAAGGTGCCGCCGGGCATCCCGGCGTCGCAGGCGGACGAGCTGCGGGAGCGCACGCTGCGCGAGGCGCGGGCGATCGCCGTGCTCTCCCACCCCAACGTGATCATCCTGCACGACGTCGCGCGCGAGGACGACCAGCCGTTCGTGGTGATGGAACTGCTGCCCTCGCGCAGCCTGGCGCACATCCTGCGCGACCACGGGCCGCTGACCGTCGGGCAGGCCGCCGCGGTCGGCATCGCCGTGGCGTCCGCGCTGGAGGCCGCGCACGCCGCCGGGATCACCCACCGTGACGTCAAGCCGGGCAACGTCCTGGTGGCCAGCGACGGCCGGATCAAGCTGACCGACTTCGGCATCGCCCGCAACGTCTCCGAAGCGACCATGACCCGCACCGGGATCATGCTCGGCTCCCCCGCCTACATCGCGCCGGAGGTGGCCTCCGGCGGCGCCGTCACGCCGGCCGCGGACCTCTGGGGCCTCGGCGCGACGCTGTTCGCCGCGGTCGAGGGCGCGCCGCCGTACGACGCCGACGGCGATCCCCTCGAGACGGTCGGCAAGGTCGTCAACGGGAAGGTGCCGCAGCCGAAGGCCGGCCCGCTGGCCGACGTCATCGGCGCGCTGATGAGGAAGGAGCCAGGCCGGCGGATCACCCTGCGCGAGGTCCGGCACCGGCTGTACCCGCTGCAGACGAAGACGCCGCTCGACCTGTTCGGTCCCGAGCTGTTCCACACCCCGGACGGCAAGAAGACGTCGGCGCAGCCGGACGCCACCGACACGCAGGTGATCAAGACCGTCCTGCCCGAGAAGACCAAGGCGGAGAAGAAGGCCGAGGGGTCGAGCAGCGAGCTCGCCGCCGACCCGGGCCCGCTGCCGTTCCTGCGCCCGCCCACCCCGGCGCCGTCCCCGGCGCCGAGCGCGCCGACCGTGTTCGTCGCGCCACCCCGGTCTGGTCGCCGCAGCTCCACGGCCACCGCGGTGCTCGTCGCGGTGGCGATCCTGCTCTTCCTGCTCGCCGCGGGCGGCGGGTTCGCGCTGGCCAGGGCGGTCGGCGGCCAGTCGCTGCTGCCGCCGGCCGCCGCCCCGCGGGGCACGCCGAACGGCCCGACCGACGTGCCGCCGCCGTCGCTGGTGCAGCAGTCCGGCGACGCGAGCTACGTGACCGGCAACGGCGGGCAGTTCGGCCTCCAGGTGCCGGAGGGCTGGCAGAAGTTCGTCGCCCCGCACACCACGAGGTTCGGGGCGAGCACCGCCGTCCAGTACGTCTCGCCGGACGGCCGCCGGTCGCTGCGGGTGGAACGGCTGGTGAAGTACTTCGCCCAGTTCCCCGACGACAACGAGTACATCGGCTACCTGAAGACGTCCTACCCGGGCAACGCGTTCTTCCTCTTCCCGCCGTCGCCGCTGCCGGACGGCAAGGGCACGACGCTGACCTACCGCCTGGCCGAGGGCGGCACCCTCCCGGAGAGCGACGGTGGCGGCGGCACCCGCGTCACCTTCATGAACCTGGTCCAGGCGGGCACCAGCCTGTGGATCCTCTCGGTCACCGTGCCGGCCGAGCAGGAGAACTCGGGCCGCCAGGACGTCTTCGACCGGGTCGCCCCGACGCTGAGCGTCTCGGACTAACCGCCGAGGACCGTGCGGGACACCTGCTCCTGCGCGAGGTGGCGCAGACCGGCGAAGATCCGGTCGCCGAGGACGGTGGCGACCAGCCCGGTCTCGATGATCTTGTCCAGCGACGTCAGGCCGACCACCACCTCGACGTCGACTTCCGCGACGCGCATCGCCAGGTCGGCGTACTCCTCGAGGCGTTCGGTCAGCTTCTCCTGCCCCAGCTCCTTGGCCGTCGCCAGCGCGGCGATGAGGTTGGCCATCGCGCGGTGCTCGGCCGGGTGCTCCTTCCAGCCGTGGCGGCGCATGACGTCCGCCAGCCGCCCGGACGCCCACTCGGCGGCCTCGTCGGACACCTTCGGCGCCGGCCCGGCCAGCTCCTGCTGGACGACGCCCATCGTCCGGTGCGGGGTCTCGTGGTCGTCGATCGCGCCGAGCACGACGCCGACCGAGGCCAGCGACAGGCCGCCCACCTCGGTGAGCGCCTTGATCAGCCGCAGCCGCTGGACGTGCGCCGGGGAGTACCGGGCCTGGTTCGGGCTGGTGCGCTCGCCGGGCGGGAGCAGGCCTTCGCGCAGGTAGTACTTGACGGTCGCGACCGGCACCCCGGACTCGGCGCTCAGCTCGGCCATCCGCATGCGTTTCCGCTCCGATCCCGGGGTCCGTCTCGGGGACAACCCTGAAGACTTCTCAGTATGGATAGTTTAACTTTCCAAAACGGAGAGCTCGACTATCCGTTCTGGGAGGAACCATGACCATCCTTGCCGATCTCCGGAGCAGAACGAACAGCTGGCACCGGCCGTCCGCGCTCGCAGCGGCCGCCTTGGGGGTGGTGGCGCTGCTGTGCGTGGCCGCCATGGTCCTCGACCAGCGGACGCTGGGCGGCGCGCCGATCTGGGCGAAGCCGTTCAAGTTCGCGGTGTCCGGCGCGCTCTACTTCGCCACCTGGAGCTGGCTCGTCTCGCTGCTGCCGCGCTTCCGGCGCACGGCGAACTGGCTCACCAACCTTCTGGTCGTGATCTTCGCGGCCGAGTACGTCCTGCTGGTGTTCCAGGCCGCGCGCGGCCGGGCGAGCCACTTCAACGTCGCGACCCCGCAGGACGCCGCGATCTTCGGCAGCATGGCCGCGATGATCGTCGTGCTCTGGGTCGCCACCCTGGCGCTCACGGTACTGATGCTGTTCACGAAGGTGCCCGATCGCGCGTCGTACTGGGCGGTGCGGGCCGGGGCGGCGCTGTCGCTGGTGGGGATCACGCTCGGCCAGCTGATGACCTCGCCGACCGCGCAGCAGCTCGCGCAGTGGCGGACCGGCGGGCGGCCGTCGATGGTCGGCGGGCACACCGTCGGGCTCGAAGACGGCGGCCCCGGCCTGCCGATCCTCGGCTGGAGCACGGTGGGCGGCGACCTGCGGATCCCGCACTTCGTCGGGATGCACGCCCTGCAGGCCCTGCCGCTGCTCGCCATCGCGCTCCTGGCGCTGGCTTCGCGGTTCCCGCGGCTGCGTGACGACGTCGTCCGCGCGCGGCTCGTCCTGATCGGGGCGGCCGGGTATGCGGGCCTGATCGCGCTGGTCACCTGGCAGGCGCTGCGGGCGCAGTCGATCGTGCACCCGGACGCGGTGACGCTCGGGGCGGTCGCGCTGCTGGTCGCGGCGGTGGGGCTGGGTTCGTGGGCTACGGTGCGCGTCCGATGAACCTCTTCGACCTGGCCTTCCCGCTGGCCGCGCCGTTCTGGGCGCTGCTGATCCTGGCCCCGAAGTGGCGGTGGACGGCGCGGATCATGGCCTCGCCGTGGGTGCCGCTGCTGCCGCTGGTGTGCTACTTCGCGCTCGTGTTGCCGCACTTCGGCGAGTGGGGACGGGCGATGCTGCGGCCCGACCTCGGCGTCCTCCAGACGCTGCTCGCGACGCCGTGGGGCGCCGGGCTCGTCTGGGCGCACCTCATCGCGTTCGACCTGTTCATCGCGCGGTGGATGTACTTCGAAGGACGGGTCCGGGACATCTCGCCCTGGATCGTCAGCCCGATCCTGCTGCTGACGATCTTCCTGTCGCCGTTCGGGCTGGTGGTGTTCCTGGCCGTGCGAAGTGCCCGGTTACGCTCCCTCGCATGAGTGAACACGAAGCCGCGAGCGCCATCGCCAAGCGCACCGGCGTTGACGCGCACGACATCGCGGTGGTCCTGGGGTCGGGCTGGCGCCCGGCGGCGGACGTCATCGGGGAGTGCGAGACGGAGATCCCGTTCGCCGAGCTGCCCGGCTTCACCACGCCCGGCGCGGTGGGCCACGGCGGCACCATCCGGTCGCTGAAGATCGGGGACAAGAACGTCCTGGTCATGCTGGGCCGGACGCACTTCTACGAGGGCAAGGGCATCGACCCGGTGGTGCACAACGTGCGCACCGCGGCGGCGGCCGGCGTCCGGTCGGTGCTGCTGACCAACGCGGCGGGCGGCCTGCGCGAAGGCTTCCGGGTGGGGCAGCCGGTGCTGATCTCGGACCACCTGAACCTGACCGCGCGCTCGCCGATCGTCGGCGCGAACTTCGTCGACCTGACGGACCTGTACTCGAAGCGGCTGCGGGACATCGCCCGCGAGATCGACCCGTCGCTCGAGGAAGGCGTCTACGCGGGCCTGACCGGGCCGCACTTCGAGACGCCCGCGGAGATCCGCATGTTGCGCACGCTGGGCGCGGACCTGGTCGGCATGTCGACGGTCCTGGAGGCCATCGCCGCCCGCGCGGCCGGCGTCGAGGTCTTCGGCCTGTCCCTGGTCACGAACCTCGCCGCGGGCATGACCGGCGAGCCGCTGAACCACCAGGAAGTCCTGGAAGCCGGCCGCGCCGCGGCCACCCAGATGGGTTCCCTGCTCCGCGAGCTCGTCACCCGCGCCTGACCCCAAGCGCCCCAATGGGGTTTTTTCATCTTGATCGTTGCTGGTCACGGTGGTGCGGCGGGGCTGTTGTGGTGGTGTGGGAGGAAGTGACGCTGGGACCG
>NZ_JBSGBK010000106.1:0-28260 GCF_053601215.1 Amycolatopsis sp. NPDC004772 | reverse complement strand
CTCATTCGGGACCTCGGACGTCCCGAATGAGTCATTCGCGACAGCCGGCGATACCGAGGTGGCCCGTCAACCGCGCGGTGGGGTCTGGGGTAGATCCAGGCGGTACACGCTCACCGTCCCCGCGCTGAACTCCTTCGTCAGCCCCGGCAACCCCGTCAGCCGGCTCAGCCCCGGCGCCAAGCTGTACGTCAGCTTGCCCGTCCAGTGGTGCCCGTCCGTCCCGACCGTCGGGGCCGACGTGTCCACGTACACCCAGCGGACGTTCTTCGCCCGCAGGATGCTCTGGACCTCCGGGTCCTCCGGGTAGTAGTTGAACATCGCCAGCAGGGTGATGTTGTCCTGGATCGGGCTGTGGCCGTCCGGGACGATGTTGAGGATCGGCAGGTCGTAGTCCACGTACAACAGCGTCGAGCCGTCGTTCGCGTTGTTGAGGATCGTCTCTCCCGGGGCCGCGTGCTCGTGCAGCCACTTCGCCGCCGCGTCGTCCGCCGCGTCGTAGCGGACGAACTGCGGGGCCGCGTAGCGCTGGCTCAACGACAGCGCCCCCGTGTTCATGTAGCCGCGGAACGACGTCACCGTCAGCGCACCCAGCAACACCACGATCAGCCCGTACGCCACCGCCGGGCGGAAGCGCGCCGGGATCGGGTTGCGCTTCTGCACCGCGACGACGAACAGCCCCAGCGCCACGAACAGGACGCCCGCCAACACCGGGATCAGCAGGTAGACGTGCGTGTCCAGGCGGTTGGCCACCCGGTAGTAGTAGCGGCCGATCATCGCGCCGAAGCCCGAATTGGGCGAGTAGTGGAAGCTCACCATGACCGCCGCCCAGAACAGCCAGGCCGTCAGCAGGGGCCACGCGCGCCGGGACAGGACCGCCGCGGCGACGCCGGCCAGGCCCAGCAGGCCGAGCACCAGCTGGCCCATCGTGCCGCTCGGGTCGAAGTACCCGCCGTACGGCAGCCGGGCGACCAGCTCGAACGACGCGCCCAGCTGCGTTCCGCGGATGTTGGCCGGCGCGTCGACCACCGAGCCGTTGCCGAGCCGCAGCAGCGCCAGGACGTCCGGGATGATCAGGACCACCGCCACCACGCCCGCCAGCACCAGCGGCAGCAACGCGCGGACGAAGGCGAGCCGGCCCGCCTTGGTGAACAGCAGGCCGATCATGGCCGCGACCGTCGTCAGCGCGATCGAGGTCAGCGCGCTCGGGTGCAGGTTGAACGCCCCGGCGGCGGCGACCCCCACCAGCACCGCGCGGCCCCAGCTGCGCTTGCCGATCACCAGCATCACGGCGACGAGCCCGGGCATCAGCGTCATCGCGGCCGCGTTCGGCAGGACGCCGCCGTCGTGGGCGAAGGCGATGCCGGGGCGGTACAGCTGCACGGACACCAGTGCGGCGACGCCCGCCGCGAGCTCGACCCAGCCGCGGCCGAGCCGGCCGTGCCGGAGCACCGCCGCGGTCAGCGCCGCCACCGAGAGCGGCAGCACGACCACCGAGAACACCACCGTCGCCAGGTTCAGGGACAGCATCGTGTCCCCGAAGACGTCGGTGAGCAGCGCGCTGATGTCGGTGAAGCCGGGCGGGTAGAACTGGACGTTCGTGTCGTGCACCACGTCGATCGGCAGGATCTGCCACGGCGCGGCCTTGCCGGTGAAGTGCGTGAATGCGGTCAGCACGGCGTGCGTGACGGTGTCGTGCTCCTGGGTCGGCGTCTGCCACGACCCGAGGCCCTTGTGCCACATCCGGACGCCGAGGCCGACGCCGGCGACGGCGATGAGCGCGCCCAGCACCTGGGCCACCAGCCCGGCCCGGCCGGTCAGCGTGCGCAGCCGCGGGTCTTCGGCGGGCTCGACCGGCTCGGCGGCCGCGCGACGGCGGCGGACCAGCCAGCGCACCCCGCCGAGCACGAGCAGGACGGCCACGAGCGCGACGGCGGTCGTCAGCAGGCCGAAGCGCAGCCCGGTGACGCCCGTGAAGAGCGACACGAGCAGCACGAACCCGGTGGTCAACGGCGCCGAAAGGCCCGCCAGCCACAACCGTTCGCGTACGCCGGTGACCAGGAGGATCGAAAATCCCGGGAGCAACACCACCAGGATTCCCGCAGCCAGCCGGACAGCTTCGGACAGCATGCTTTCTCCGATCAACAAAGCCGCCAACGCCCGGAGTCTATGGGTGGCCGCGGTCCGCCCAGGATGCGGGTGACCAGCGAGCTGACGTGCACGGTAGCGTGGCCGCGCCGTCGGAGAACGGCGTTCACCGCGGGTGCGGGCCAGGTCACGGCGGAAAATGGGGTGGGAGAATGGGTTTTCTGCTCGTTCTGGCCGCATTCTGGGTTCCGGGTGCCGTATTCGGGGCCGCGATCGGCCTGCGCGGCTGGACGCTGGGTGCCGCGGCGCCGGTCCTCACGTTCGGGGTCGTGGCCCTCGGCATCCCGCTGCTGGGCGGCACCGGCATCCGGTGGACCGCGCTCTCCGTGACACTGTGGACGCTCCTGGTGTCGGCCGCCGGCTTCGCGATCACCTGGGCCGTGGCCCGGTTCACCCGGGGCCGCCGCCCGGACGCCGAGCCGCCCGAGCGCCCGCGGTGGTCGTGGCGCGGGCACGCCGTCACGGCCCTCGGCGTCGCCGCCGGGATGGCGGTCGGCCTGCGCACCGTGCTGCGCGGCATCCCCACGCCGGGCACGGTCAACCAGGACTGGGACGCCGCGTTCCACGCGAACCTCGTCCGCTGGATCGCCGAGCGCGGGGACGCGCGCCCGTCGACCGTCGGCACCATCGCGAACCTGCCGGACGAGACTCACTACTTCTACCCGGACACCTACCACGCGCTGCTCGCCCTGCTCTTCGGCAAGGGCGGGCTGACCGTGATGCCGCTGTTGAACTTCGCGTCCATCGCCGTCACCTTCGCGGTGCCGCTCGGCGTGGCCGCGATGTGCCGCGCGTGGCGGATGCCGGCGGTCACCGCCGCGGCGGCCGCGGCGGCTTCCGCCTGCTTCACCTCGTTCCCCTACGACCTGTTCTGGCACGGCCCGGTCTGGCCGTACGCGGCCGGCGTCGCCCTGGTCCCGGCCATGCTCGCGGTGGTCCGCCTGCTGCTCGAGCCGGGCGGGGCCACCGGGCCGCTGGCCGTCGGGGTGGGCGTCGCGGGCCTCGCCGCGCTGCACACGAGCGTCGTGTTCGTCCTCGCTGTCTACTGCGTCCTGATCCTGGCCGTCGTGCTCTTCCGGTTCGAGCCGCTCGACTGGCGGCGGGCCTGGCCGTCGCTGGTGGCCGCCGCGCTGCTCGCCGTCGGGCTCGGCCTGCCCCAGGTGCTGCCTTCGCTCTACAACGCCGGCGGCGTCACGTCCGCGGTCTGGGCCAACGCGGCGACCATGACCGGCGCGGTCGGGCAGACGGTCACCTTCTCGCCGATGGCGAGCTTCCCCCAGTGGTGGATCGGCCTGCCCGCCATCGCGGGCATCTTCCTGCTGGTCCGGCACCGGCGGATGCTCTGGCTCGTCGCGGCGTACGTCGTCCTCGGCGGCCTGTACGCGGCGACGGTCTCCATGGAGAACGGCCTGGTCCACCTGCTCAGCGGGCCGTTCTACAACGACAACTACCGGCTCGCCGCGCTGCTGCCGATGATCGGCGCGGTCGGGTTCGGCGAGTTCGTCCACACCGCGTCGGCGTGGTTCGCCGCGAAGGTCCGGCCCCGGCTGCCGAAGCTGCACCCCGCCGCGCCCGTCCTGGCCGGCGTGGTGCTGCTCGCGGCGGTGATCGGCGGGTTCAGCCGCGGGTACGTGCACCTCAACTCCGTGCACGTGAACATCGCCTACCGCGGCTTTCCCGCGGTGAGCGCGGACGAGGAGACGGCGTTCGCGTGGCTGGCCCAGCACACGGTGCCCGGCGAGCGCGTCCTGAACGACCGCCTCGACGGGTCGGTCTGGATGTACGCGCTGCAGGGCGTGCACCCGACGCAATGGAACTACTACGGCGCCCCGCCCGCCAGCGACGTCGGTTATGTCAGCGCGTACGCGAACCGGCTGGAGAACGACCCGAAAGCCCGGCAGATCCTGCGGGAGCTGAAGGTCCGCTACGCCTTCGTCGGCCAGGGCAACGCCGTCCCCGACCAGCGGAACGACCCGGGCCTGCAGCACCTGGACACCACGCCGGGGTTCAAGCTGGTCTACCGCAACGCCGGGGCCTCGATCTACGAGATCGCCGGGCAGCAGGACGTCGTCGCGGCCGGTGCCACACCAGGGTCCGCGCCCGGTGACGGCCAGTGAAGGGATGCTGTGTCGACGATTACCAATCCGACCGGCAGTCACGGCGGAACGCGTGCGGTGGGCGGGTTGGCTGCGGACCGCGTCCGCCTGCTTTCGGCCGGATTGGTAATGTGATCGCGTGTCAACGACCCCGGCGACCACGGTGACCAGCCGCCGCGTGCTCATCGTGATGCCCGCCCTCAACGAGTCGGCGAGCGTCGCGTCGGTCATCGAGCAGGTGAAGCGGGCCCTCCCGAACGGTGACCTGCTCGTCGTCGACGACGGCTCGGTGGACGACACCGCCAAGCTCGCCCGCGCCGCGGGGGCCGAGGTGGCCCGCCTCGCCGTCAACCTCGGGGTCGGCGGCGCCATGCGCACCGGTTTCCGCTACGCCGCCGCCCGCGGGTACGACGTCGTCGTGCAGGTGGACGCGGACGGCCAGCACGACCCGGACGAGCTCGACGCGCTGCTGCGCGGCCTCGACGACGCGGACATCGTGATCGGCTCGCGGTTCGCCGGCAAGGGCGCGTACAAGGCCAGCGGGCCGCGCAAGTACGCCATGGTCGCGCTGTCGATCGTGTTCTCGCGGCTGGCGAAGACCCGGCTCACCGACGTCACGTCGGGCTTCAAGGCGATGGGGCCGCGCGCGATCCGGCTGTTCGCCGGCTACTACCCGGCCGAGTACCTCGGCGACACGGTCGAATCGCTGGTCATGGCCATCCGGGCCGAGCTGACCATCAAGGAGATCCCGGTCATCATGCGCGAGCGCGCGGGCGGCACGCCCAGCCACTCGCCCGTCAAGTCGGCCGTCTACCTGGGCCGCGCCGGGCTCGCGCTGCTGCTCGCGCTGGTCCGCCGCCGCCCCGCGGTCGACTCCTCGGACTCGGCTTAAGGAGCTTGGGAATGCAGGGTTGGCGCATCCTCAGCATCGTCATCGCGTGCTTGGTGCTGTTCGTCGTCATCGAGATGATGCGGCGGCGCAAGCTGCGGGAGAAGTACGCGGGCGTGTGGCTGGTCGTCGCCGTCGGCGTCGTGGTGCTCGCCGCCATCCCGGCGGCCGCGCAGTTCCTGGCCCGGCTGACCGGCGTGGAAACGCCGTCGAACTTCGTCTTCCTCCTGGCCGGCGTCGTCCTGGCGCTGGTGTCGCTGCACCTGTCCACCGAGACCGGGCACCTCGAGGAAGAGGTGCGCACGTCGGTCGAGGAGATCGCGCTGCTGCGCTGCGAGCTCGAGGACACCCGGCGCGCGCTGGAGAGCCGGATCGCCGAGCTGGAGGCGAAGACGGCGGCTCCCGACGACGTCAAAGGGCTTCCGGAGGTCGAGCGCGTCAGCAAGTGACGCGCTGATCGAGGCCCTGCTCGCCGCCCCCGCGCGGCTGGGCCGGGTACGGGTGCTGGCCATCGACGGCCCGTCAGGTGCCGGCAAGTCCACCCTGGCCGCCCAGGTCGTCGAGGCGCTGACCGCCCGCGGCTGCCGGACGGCCCTGGTGAGCACCGACGCCTTCGCGACCTGGGACGACCCGGTCGCCTGGTGGCCCCGGCTGGTCGACGGCGTCCTGCGTCCCCTGGCGGCCGGCCGGCCCGGCGCCTACCGCCGCATGGACTGGACCACCGGGGTGCCCCGGCCGGGTGAGCTCGTCCGGGTGCCCGTGCCGGAAGTCCTCGTGCTGGAGGGCGTTTCCTGCGGCCGCACTTCGGCAAGACCCCTGCTTTCGCACCTCTGCTGGCTCTCCGGCGGCCCGGAGGGCGGCCGGCTGGCCAGAACCGTCGCCAGGGACGGCGCGGCCGCACGGGCCGAATTGGCGCGGTGGCAACGGTTCGAGCGCGGCTGGTTCGCCGTCGACGGCACCCCCGGGGCCGCCGGCACCCGACTTTTGTAGGGGACGAACCGGTCACCCTCCGTGCCCGCACTGCTCCGGATCGATCAAGTCGACGAGCGGTCACAACACGACCGGACTAATCTCGGTACCGCCATCTGAGTTAGTGATCGGGCACCGCGTGCAGCCAGAGCACACAAACGGTCACATTCTGTCGCTATTTATGGACACATTGCGGTCAAATCGGCGCCCACGTAGCGCGATCGTAACCTCACGTACTTAAGCCTGGGCCGAGTTCCCGCTAGTGTCGCGGGGCACACCGATCGTCCGTCGAGTTCCTGACCGACCGGACGGTGACTTTGAACCCGAACATCTCCCAAGGGGTGCCAGATGCAGCAATTGCGGCTGACCCGAACACGCCGCGTGGCCCTGATCGGGCTGAGCGGCGCGCTCGCGGTTTCGCTGTCCGCCTGTGCGGAATCCAAGCGTGACGAGGGCGCAGGGGGTGGTTCCGGGGGCACCATGATCTTCGGCGCGGCCGGTAACCCGAAGTTGTTCGACCCGATCTTCAACGACGAGGGCGAGACCTTCCGGATCACGCGCCAGATCTTCGACACGCTGATCCAGAACAAGCCGGGCACCGCCGACCTCGAGCCCTCGCTGGCCGAGAAGTGGGAGCCCAGCAACGACGGCAAGACCTGGACCTTCTCCCTCAAGCAGGGCGTGAAGTTCTCGGACGGCACCGCCTTCGACGCGACCGCGGTCTGCTTCAACTTCGACCGCTGGTACAACATGAAGGGCGCCGCCGCCCAGAGCCAGATGATCTACTACGCCGACGTCTTCGGCGGGTTCGCCAAGAACGAGAGCACCGACTACAGCGACCCGGTCTACAAGAGCTGCGAAGCCAAGGACCCGGCGACCGCGGTCGTGAACCTGAACAAGGCGAAGGGTGCCTTCCCGGCGGCCTTCACCCTGCCGTCGTTCTCGATGCAGAGCCCGACCGCGCTGAAGCAGTACAAGGCCGACGAGGTCACCCAGTCCGGCGACTCGTTCACCTACAGCGAGTACGCCAACAAGCACCCGGTCGGCACCGGCCCGTTCAAGTTCGACGGCTGGGACCAGGGCAAGGGTGAGATCACCCTGTCCAAGAACGACACCAGCCCGACCCAGACGGCCAAGCTCGACAAGCTCATCTTCAAGGTGATCCCGGACGAGAACGCCCGCAAGCAGGCGCTCAAGGCCGGCGACATCCAGGGCTACGACTACCCGGCGCCGGCCGACTACGGCCTGCTGCGCAACGAGGGCGAGCAGGTGCTGGTGCGCCCGCCGTTCAACGTCCTCTACCTGGGCATCAACCAGTCCGGCCCGGCCGGTGAGAAGCTGAAGGACGTCCGCGTCCGCAAGGCGCTGGCCTACGGCATCAACCGCGAGCAGTTCGTCAAGAGCAAGCTGCCCGAGGGCGCCGAGGTGGCCACCGAGTTCGTCCCCAAGACGATCTCCGGCTACACCGACGAGGTCACCAAGTACCCGTTCAACCAGCAGCAGGCCAAGGATCTCCTGCAGCAGGCGGGTGCGACGAACCTGACGCTGAAGTTCTACTACCCGACCGAGGTCACCCGGCCGTACATGCCGAACCCGGCGGACGTCTTCACCTCGATCTCCGAGGACCTGAAGGCCATCGGCATCAAGATCGAGCCGGTCGCCAAGCCGTGGAACGGCGGCTACAAGGACGACGTCCAGAAGTTCGGCAAGCAGGACCTCCACCTGCTCGGCTGGACCGGTGACTACAACGACGCCGGGAACTTCGTCGGCACGTTCTTCGGCCGCAAGAAGCCGGAGTTCGGGTTCGAGAACCAGCAGCTGTTCGACGCGCTGGCCGCCGCGGACGCTTCGCCCGCCGGTGACGCGCACGCCAAGGCGTACCAGGAAGTCAACAAGCAGATCATGGACTACCTGCCGGCCATCCCGATCTCCTACGGCCCGCCCGCCATCGTGGTCGGCCCGAAGGTCAAGGGTCTGGTCGCCAGTCCGCTGACCGACGAGCGGTTCAACACCGTCACCGTGAACTGACGGCTCAACGCCGCGAGGCATGGGGTGGGTGCTACCGCGCCCACCCCATGTTCCGTACTCAGCGGGCTGCCACCTAAGGACTGCAAGTGCTCCGTTTTCTCGTGCGTCGGCTGCTACAAGCGATCCCGACGCTGCTCATCCTGTCCATCCTGGTCTTCGCCTGGCTGCGGTCGCTGCCCGGAGGGCCCGCGGCCGCCCTCCTCGGCGACAAGGCAACGCCGGAGAAGATCGCCAACCTCAATCACGTGCTGGGGCTCGACCAGCCGGTCATCATCCAGTACTTCAAGTTCCTCGGCCGCGCCATCACCGGCGACTTCGGCGCCTCGCTGGTCTCCACCCAGCCGGTGATGTCGGAGATCGGCACGTTCCTGCCGGCCACCATCGAGCTGGGCCTGTCCGCGATGATCGTCGCGGTGGTCATCGGCATCCCGGCCGGCTACCTCTCGGCCCGCTACCGCGGTGGCGTCGCTGACAACGTGATCATCGTGCTGACGCTGGTCGGCGTCGCGGTGCCGGTGTTCTTCCTCGGCTACATGATGCAGGACCTGCTGGCCGGGCCGCTGGGCCTGCCGTCGCAGGGCCGGCAGACCGCGGGGCTCGACGCCACCGCCGTCACCAACTTCGCCGTCCTCGACGGCATCATGACGAGCGAATGGGACGCCGTCTGGGACGCGATCAGGCACCTGATCCTCCCGGCGTTCGCGCTCGCCACCATCCCGCTCGCGGTGGTCACCCGGATCACCCGCGCGTCGGTGCTCGAAGTGCTCAACGAGGACTTCATCCGCACGGCCAACTCCAAGGGCCTCACGCAGCCCGTCGTCCGGCGGCGGCACGTGCTGCGCAACGGCCTGCTCCCGGTGGTCACCACCATCGGCCTGCAGACCGGCGCGCTGCTCGGCGGCGCGGTGCTGACCGAGCGGGTGTTCAACTTCCGCGGCCTCGGATTCCTGCTGGCCGAAGGCATCGAACGGCGTGACTACCCGCGGCTCCAGGCGCTGCTGCTCTTCGGCGCCCTGGTGTACGTGCTGGTGAACATGCTGGTCGACGTCTCGTACGGGATCATCGACCCGAGGGTGCGTGTGCGATGAACACTCTGCTGAACAAGAAGAAAGAGCCGATCGACAAGCTCGCCGCGGCGAGCGGGAACAGCCTCGGCCGCGAAGCGCTGCGGCGGATGCTGCGCAGCCCGGTCGCCATCACCGGTGGCGTGATCACCGGCCTGTTCGTGTTGCTGGCGGTGTTCGCGCCGCTGATCGCGCCCAAGGACCCGTTCGAGCGCTACCTGCAGGACAAGGTCGCCCTCGGCCAGGGGATCATCCCCGGCTCCCAGCCGGGCTTCCCGCTCGGCGTGGACGACTTCGGCCGCGACGAGCTGTCGCGGCTGATCGTCGGCGCGCAGAACACCCTCCTCGTCGGGGTCCTGGCCACGGTGATCGGTGTGCTCCTCGGCATCATCATCGGCGGGCTCGCCGGCGCGTTCGGCGGCTGGGTCGACACCGTCCTCATGCGACTGGTCGACGTCATGCTGTCGGTGCCGTCGCTGCTGCTGGCGATTTCGGTCGCGGCGCTGTTCGCCAAGCCGAGCCAGTGGACGGTGATCCTCGCCGTCTCGCTGATCGGGGTGCCGATCTTCGCGCGGCTGCTGCGCGGTTCGATGCTGGTGCAGCGCGGCAGCGACCACGTCCTCGCGGCGACGTCGCTGGGCGTCAAGCGCGGCACCATCGTGTTCCGGCACATGCTGCCGAACTCGCTGGGCCCGGTCATCGTGCAGGCCACGCTGACCCTGGCGACCGCGATCCTGGAGGCCGCGGCGCTGTCGTTCCTCGGTCTGGGCGACCCGGACCCGAACCGGGCGGAGTGGGGCATCATGCTGAGCAAGGGTGCCCGGCAGTTCCTCGACGTCCGGCCCGAGCTCGCGTACTACCCGGCCATCGCGATCATCATCGTCGCGCTCGGGTTCACGCTGCTCGGCGAGTCCCTCCGCGAAGCCCTCGACCCGAAGAACAGGCGGTGAGAACCCATGGCACTCCTTGAAGTCCGCGACCTTTCGGTCGTGTTCCAGCGGCGCGGCGAGCAGCCGTTCACCGCGGTGGAAGGCGTCAGCTTCGACGTCGAGCCGGGCCAGACGGTCGGCCTGGTCGGCGAGTCCGGCTGCGGCAAGTCCGTGACGTCGCTGGCGATCATGCGGCTGCTGGCCAAGCGCGGCAACAAGGTCAGCGGCTCGGTGCGCTTCGAAGGCACCGACCTGCTGTCCCTGTCCGACCGGGAAATGCGCGATCGCCGCGGCCGCGACCTCGGCATGGTCTTCCAGGACCCGCTGTCCTCGCTGAACCCGGTCATCCCGATCGGGCTGCAGATCACCGAGGTGCTGGAGCGCCACCGCGGGATGTCGCGCAAGGCGGCGTCCGTCGAAGCGGTGGACCTGCTCGACAAGGTCGGCATCCCCGACCCGTCGCGCCGGCTTTCCGAGTACCCGCACCAGCTTTCCGGCGGGATGCGGCAGCGCGCGCTGATCGCGATCGCGCTGGCGTGCCGGCCGCGGCTGCTCATCGCCGACGAGCCGACCACCGCGCTCGACGTCACCATCCAGGCGCAGATCCTCGCGCTGCTGCGGGAACTGGTGCAGGACACCGGCACCGCGCTGATCATGATCACGCACGACCTCGGTGTCGTCGCCGGGCTGTGCGACGAGGTGAACGTGCTCTACGGCGGCAAGATCGTCGAGCGGGCGCAGCGGCACCAGCTGTTCGCCGAGCCGCGCCACCCGTACACGCACGGCCTGCTCGCCTCGATCCCGCGCCTGGACGCGGGCCGCGGCGAGAAGCTGATCCCCATCCGGGGTTCGGTGGCCGACAACATCCCGTGGGACCACGGGTGCGCGTTCGCGCCGCGGTGCCCCAACGCGCTGCCGGTCTGCCGCGAGGTCCAGCCGCAGCTGGTGCCCGACCAGGGCGGGCTGCTGCGCTGTCACAACCCCGTGCGGCCCGCGGTCGCCGCGGGAGGAGGAACCCGATGACCCGTCCTGCTGGTGACGTGCTGCTCGAGGTCACCGACCTCAAGGTGCACTTCCCGATCAAGCGCGGCATCGTGATCGACCGGACGGTCGGTCACGTGTTCGCGGTCGACGGCGTCGACCTGGCCATCCGCCGCGGCGAAACCTACGGCCTGGTGGGCGAATCCGGCTGCGGCAAGTCCACTTTGGGCCGGGCGATCCTGCGGCTCAACGAGCCCACCGCCGGTTCCGTGAAGTTCGACGGCACCGACGTCGCGGCCTTGAAGGGGGAGGAACTGCGGAAGGCCCGGCGCCGGATGCAGATGATCTTCCAGGACCCGATGTCCAGTTTGGACCCGCGCCAGTCGGTCGAGTCCATCCTGCTCGAGGGCATGCACGCGCACGGCCTCGACAAGGACAAGGAAGCCACCCAGCGGCGGCTGCGGCAGCTGCTGGCCGCGGTCGGCCTCCCGGAGACGTCGCTGCGGAAGTACCCGCACGAGTTCTCGGGCGGGCAGCGCCAGCGCATCGGCATCGCGCGGGCGCTGGCGGTGGAGCCGGACCTGATCGTCGCCGACGAGCCGGTGTCCGCATTGGACGTTTCGGTGCAGGCCCAGGTGGTGAACCTGCTGGAGGACCTGCAGCAGCAGCTCGGCCTGACCTACGTCGTGATCGCGCACGACCTCGCGGTGGTGCGGCACATCTCCGACCGCATCGGCGTGATGTACCTGGGTGCGCTGGTCGAGGAGACCGACGCGGACTCGCTGTACCGGGACCCGCTGCACCCGTACACGCGGGCGCTGCTGTCGGCCATCCCGGTGCCGGACCCGCAGGTCGAGGACACCCGTGAGCAGATCCTGCTCGCCGGTGACCTGCCCTCGCCGGCCAACCCGCCGTCGGGCTGCCGGTTCCACACCCGCTGCCCGTGGCGGCAGGAGCGCCTGTGCAACACCGACCGCCCGCAGCTGCGCGAAATCGGCGGCGGGCACCGGGTGGCGTGCCACTACGCGGAGGACATCCGCGACGGGCGCATCCAGCCGCACGAGGTGGAGCCGGAGCTGGTGGAGCTCACCGGGGCGCTCAACCCCGACCTGGGCCCGCCGGACGTCGGCACCGCAGCCGAGATCCTCTGAAGTGACGGCCGGCCGGGCCTTGTCCCGGTCGGCCGTTCTCAGGTCGCCAGCTTGGCGGCCCGGGACTGCAGGTACGCCTGTTCCGGCAGGCTCAGCGTCCGCCGGGCGGCGGCCAGGTACGCCTCGCGGGCGCCGGCCGGGTCACCGGCGGTTTCGAGCAGGTGCGCGCGGATGGCGTCGACCCGGTGGTGCTGCTTGAGGTGTTTCGCCGCTTCGCCCAGTTCCGCCAGCCCCCGCTCGGGGCCGTGGACCTGCGCAAACGCGACCACCCGGTTCAACGTCACCATCGGACCGGGCGCGACGACCCGCAGGAGGTCGTAGAGCGTGAGGATCTCGGCCCAATCGGTGTCTTCGCTGGTCGGGGCCTCGTCGTGGATCGCGGCGATCGCGGCTTGCAGCTGGTAGGGGCCGACGGGCGCGGTGGCCAGCGCCTGGGTGATCAGCGCGACGCCTTCGTCGATGAATGCCCGGTTCCAGCGCGACCGGTCCTGCTCGGCCAGCGGGACCAGCGCCCCGGCGGCGTCGACGCGCGCGGGCCGGCGGGCTTCGGTGAGCAGCATCAGGGCCAGCAGCCCGGTGACTTCGCCGTCGTCCGGCAGTTCCGCGTGCAGCTGCCGGACCAGCCGGATCGCCTCGGTGGTCAGCTCGACGCGGCTCAGCGTGTCCCCCGAGCTGGCGGTGTGGCCCTCGGTGAAGATCAGGTAGAGCACCTGCAGCACGGCGGCCAGCCGCTCGGGGCGCTGGTCGTGGGTGAGCCGTTCGCCTTTCAGCTTCTGTTTCGCGCGGCTGATCCGCTGGCCGATGGTGGCCTCGGGGACGAGGAAGGCACGCGCGATCTCGGCGGTGGTGAGCCCGCCGACGGCCCGCAGCGTGAGCGCGACCTGCGACGGCGGTTTCAGTGACGGGTGGCAGCAGAGCAGCAGCAAGGTCAGCGTGTCGTCGACGCCGCCGGCGGGCTCCTGGCCGGGCGGCTCGGCCTGGGCGACGGCCTCCTCACGCCGTCGCCGCGCGGTGTCGCTGCGCCACTGCTCGATCCGCCGCCGGGACGCGGTGGTGATCAGCCACCCCTTCGGGTGATCCGGAATCCCCTCGCCCGGCCATTGCCGCGACGCGGCGAGCAGGGCTTCCTGGACGGCGTCCTCGCAGGTGTCGAACCCGCCGTACCGCCGGACCAGCGCGGCGAGGACCTGCGGCGCGAGCTCCCGGAGCAGGAGTTCGACGTCGGTCACAGCTCCGGTCCGTGGAGTCCCATCACCGGCCGCACCTCGACCTTGCCGAAGGACGCTTCCGGGACCTTCGCGGCGATCTCGAGGGCGCGCTCTTCGCTCTCGCAGTCGAGCAGGTAGAAGCCGGCGAGGAACTCCTTGGCCTCGGCGAAGGGCCCGTCGGTGACGCCCACCTGCTTGGTCAGCTCCGGGTAGGCGAGCCGCTCGGAGACGATCCGTTCGCCGGAGGCATCGAGGTCGTCGTTGAGCTGCTGGTAGTAGGCCAGCCCGGCGGCCCGCTGCTCGTCGGTCATCCCTTCCCACGCCTGGCGCGACGCGGGGTTGCCGTAGATCAGGACCACGTATTTCACTGGAGTCTCCTGTGCTTGGTTTGTCCACCGGAGTTGTCCACATGGGGGTGGAGCCTGTGGACAACTGTGGTGCTTGGGGGTGATGCCTTGCCAAGCACGCGAGATGCCCCGGTGAGCACGCTTTGTGTCCCTCCACCGACCCGGACGCCGGATTGTTCAACGGCCGTCACGCCGCGTCAAGGCGGGAAAGCGTGCCTTGACCCGGCGTGACGGCCGCTGAGGCGGCTGCGTATCGGGTCGGCAGGGGGGTGTGGCCGGTGGGGTCTTGGCGGGACGGGGGGCGAGCACTCGGTCGAAGCCGGGCCTGCGGCCCAAAGCCGGGCCTGCGGCCTAAGCGGCCCCGGCCGAAGCCAGCCCCAGCCGAAGCCGGGACTGCGGCCCAAGCGGACCCTGGCCGAAGCCAGCCCAAGCCGAAGCCGGGCCTGCGGCCCAAGCGGACCCTGGCCGAAGCCGGGCCTGCGGCCCAAGCGGACCCCGGCCGAAACCAGCCCGGCCGAAGCCAGCCCCGGCCGAAGCCGGGCCTGCGGCCCAAGCCGGCCCAAGCGGACCCCGGCCAAAGCCAGCCCGACCGAAGCCAACCCCGGCCAAAGCCGCCCCTCGACCAAAAGCGAACCCGACCAAAGTCGTACCCCCGGCCATACCTGAGGATGCCGCGCTCTGCGGAACACCACCGGTACCCTTCGGAAAGCGAACACCGAAATCGGACGTGGGTACCAGGGGGTACGAGCTGTGCACATCGACCAATGGCTGGAGGCGATCCCGCCGCTCTCGGTGTACCTGATCGTCGGTGCGGTGATCATGATCGAGAGCCTCGGGATTCCGCTGCCCGGCGAGATCGTGCTGGTCAGCGCGGCCCTGCTCGCGTCGCAGCACAGCAACCTGAGCCCGCTCTGGATCGGGATTCTGGCCAGTGCCGGCGCCATCATCGGTGACAGCATCGGGTACTTCATCGGGAAAACCGGTGGGCAACGGCTGTTCGCCTGGGCCGGCCGGAAATTCCCGAAGCATTTCGGGCCGGCGCACCTGGCCAACGCCGAACGGATCTTCAACAAACGTGGTGTGTGGGCCGTCTTCCTCGGGCGGTTCATCGCGTTCCTGCGGATCCTCGCCGGGCCTCTCGCCGGGTCGCTGCGGATGCACTACCCGAAGTTCCTGTTGGCGAACGCCGCCGGGGGCATCGTCTGGGCCGGGGGTACCACCGCCGCCGTCTATTACCTCGGCGTGGTGGCCGAAGAGTGGCTCGGCCGGTTCTCCAAGTTCGGCCTGGTGGCCGCCGTCCTCATCGGCGTGGTGGTCTTCTTCGTCATGAAGAAGCGCCTCGGCCGGAACCACCCGGAAGAGGAAAAGCAGGAAGAGACCGCCGCCTAGACCGCGACCAGGTCCCGCTTGGGCGCGAACCGCAACGAGCCCAGCAGCACCCCGGCGATCACGACGGCCGCCGCGCCGACCTCCAGCCAGGTCGGGCGCTCGCCCAGGATCAGGAACGACGCCGTCAGCCCGACCACCGGCACCAGCAGCGAGAACGGCGACACCACGCCCGCCGGGTTGCGGCGCATCAGCGTCGTCCACAGGCCCGAACCGACGACCGTGCCGATCAGCACCACGTACGTCAGCCCGGCGAGCGCGGTGAGGCCGGTCGGGGTGCCGAGCGTCGTCAGCGAACGCCACTGCGCGGCCGGGCCCTCCATGACCAGCGACAGCGCGAACATCGGCAGCGGCGGCACCACCGACATCCACAGCGTGAAGTGCAGCGGGTTGTCCGGCTCGGCCTTGCGCGTGCTCAGGTTGCCGAACGCCCAGCTCAGCGCGGCCAGCAGGGTCAGGACCATCGGCAGCAGCGCGGCGTGCCCGGACTGCTGCCACGCGATCGCGGCCATCCCGGCCACCGCCAGCGCGATGCCCGCCAGCTGGTGCGGCGTGACGCGTTCGCGCAGGAAGACGGCGCCGAGCAGCACCGTGAACGGCGCCGACGCCTGCAGCACCAGCGACGCCAGCCCGGTCGGCATCCCGCTGTCCATCGCGATGAACAGGAACGCGAACTGGCCGGTGCCGAACCCGAGGCCGTAGCCGAGCAGGTGCCGCACCTTCACCTTCGGCCACGGCACGAACAGGATCGTCGGCACGGCGATCACGGCGAACCGCAGCGCGCCCGCGAACACCGGCGGGAACTGCCCGAGTGTGGCGTGGATGGCCAGGAAGTTCAGGCCCCACAGGACGGCGACGAGCACGGCGAGCAGACGGTCACGAGCGGGCATGCCTCCACTGTGGCAACGCCGACCGTGAAGGACCAGCGAGAATATCTGCAGGAACCTTGTAGCGGAGCTTCAAGTACAGTGACGGCGTGGATCTGGGCCGGTTGCGCACGCTGCGGGAGTTCGCCGACCGCGGGAGCGTGACGGCGGCCGCGCGTGCCCTGCACTGCACGCCGTCCGCGGTTTCGCAGCAGCTGCGCGCGTTGCAGGGCGAAGTCGGCCTGCCGCTCACCGAGCCCGCGGGCCGGGGTCTGCGGCTGACCGACGCCGGCCGCGCGCTGGTCGCCCGCGCCGATGAGGTGCTCGCCGCGCTCGAACGGGCCGAGTCCGAACTGGACACCTACCGCAGCGCGCCGCGCGGGCGGGTGCGGATCGCCATCTTCCAGTCGGCCGGCCTGATGCTGCTGCCGGGGCTGCTGTCGCGCGTCGCCGGGTACGACGGCCTGGAGGTCGACGTCCGGGACGTCGACATGACGCCGCCGGAGGTGCCCGGCCTGGTCGCGGACTACGACATCGTCGTGGCGCACCGCGACGAGCACGCGCCGGAGTTCGACTCGAGCCGCCTCGAGGTGGTGCCGCTGCTGCGCGAACCGCTCGACGTCGCGCTGCCGACGGGGCACCGGCTGGCGAACCGGCGCCGCGTCGAACTGGCCGAGCTGGCCGACGAACGCTGGATCGGCGTCGACCACGGCTTCCCGGTGGACGACGTGCTGCGCTCGCTGACCGTCCGCACCGGCGTGCGGCCGGTCGTCGTCCAGCGGATCAACGACTTCCGGATCACCGAGCGGCTGGTCGCGGCCGGGCACGGCATCGCACTGGTGCCGCGCTACACGATCGACACCCGCCGGGGCAGTGGCCTGGTCAGCCGGCCGCTGGCCGGGATCCGCGCGGCCCGGCTGGTGGAGGCGGTGTGCCGCACGGGCGCGCTGCAGCGTCCGGCGGTGGCCAAGGTGATCGACGAACTCCGCGCGGAGATCGCCCAGCTCACCGCTTGAAGCCGCGCAGGTAGCCGAGCGCGATGCCGAGCGCGTCCTGCAGCGCCGTGAGGTCGTGGCGGAGGTGGGCCAGCAGCAGTCCACCTTGGACGGACGTCATCGCCGCCTGCGCGAGCCGGGCCGGGTCGGCGTCCGCGGCCAGTTCTCCGTTGTCCTGCAAGGCTTTCAGTCCGCGCGCCAGGTGGGACTCCCACGTCCGGTAGGCCTGGTCGACCAGCGGGGCCAGCTTCGGGTTGTCGCCCACCTCGCCCGCGAGGTTGCCCAGCGGGCAGGCGATCGGCCCGCCCGCGCGGCGGTGGACGTCGAGGAGCTGCTCGGTCCACGTCTCGAGGTCGGCCCAGGACGCCAGCGTGAAGATGGCCGGCTGGTTGCCGAGGATCTGCTCGAGGTACCGGTCGATCACGGCCGCGACCAGCTGTTCCTTGTTCTTGAAGTAGTGGTACATCTGCGATTTCCCGGCGCCGCTCGCGGCCAGCACCTTGTCGACGCTCGTGCCCGCGACGCCGTCGACGTACATCAGGCCCGCCGCCGCGTCGACGATCGCGTCGCGCGTGCGCTTGCCGCGCGGGGTCGAAGCCGCTTGCGCCTCCATGTACCGAATAGTACAGTTCGGCACACTGTACCGATCAGTACAACGAACTGAGGGGGAGCCATGACGCTCGACCAGGCCCTGACCGGGCTCAACGACCAGCTCCGCGGCGCCCTGCCGCCGGAGATCGCCGAGGTCCTCGAGGCGGACCGCCGCCGTGTCGCGACGGACTTCGCCGAGGTGGGCGCCAAGATCGAGGACTTCACGCTGCCGGGAGCCGACGGGACGTCGACGAGCCTGGGCGAGCTCGTTGCCGAGGGCCCGGCGGTGCTCGTGTTCTACCGCGGCCAGTGGTGCCCCTACTGCAACCTGACGCTGCGCACCTACCAGCAGGAACTGCTGCCCGAGCTGGCGAAGTCCGGCGCGAGGCTGGCGGCGATCAGCCCGCAGAAGCCGGACGGCGCGGTGCCGGACCTGGCGTTCCCGGTGCTCTCGGACGTCGGCAGCACGGTCGCGCGGGGGCTCGGGCTGAGCTATCCGGTCTCCGATGTCGTCCGCGAGGCGATGAAGACGCTGGGGACGGACCTCGAGGAGGTCAACGGCAGCTGGGAGCTGGTCCACCCGGCCGTCGTCGTGGTCGGCCGCGACCGGATGATCCGGTACATCGACGTCCACCCGGACTTCGTCACACGCACCGAACCGGCCGACATTCTCAAAGCGCTCTAGCCGACCGTTTCACGCTGTAGGTGATCACCGAACCCAGGATCAGGGCCACGGCCAGGGAGAGCAGCAGGCTGATCCCGGGTTCGGTGACGATCCGGCCGCCGGCGTAGCCGAGAAGGGCCACGTACGACGTCCAGAGTGTGACGCCGACGGCCGATGCGGTGAAGAACTCCGACATCGGCCACCGGAGCGATCCGGCGAGGAGGGCGCCCAGCGTCCCGCCCGACGGCAGCCAGCGGGCGACCACCAGCACCGGCCGGGGATGGCGCTGCAGCCGCCCGTCGAGCCAGCCGAGGCCGGCGGCAACCTTCTTCCGCCTGCTCAGCCGGTCCAGCGCCGCCCGGCCACCGAACCGGCCGAGGGCGTAGAGCGCCTGGTCGGACGCCAGGCACCCGGCACTCGCCACGGCGATCACCAGCGCCAGCGACGTCCCGCCCTGCGCCGCCGAGATGCCCATGCCGAGGATGGTCACCTCGGTGGGCAGCAGCGGCACGAGCGCGACGACGAACAGCACCAGCAGTCCCGCCGTCGATCCGTCCACACCTCCATTAACCGCCGGCCCGCCGCCGGGCACTCCCGATCGACGGGGACTCACAGCAACCCGACAGCTCTTCCACAGACTCGGGGAAACCATGCCAGGAGTTGTCATGGTTCGCCGTGAGGCTGAACGCATGAACACACTTTCCGGAAAAGTCGCACTGGTGGCGGGCGGGACGCGCGGCGCGAGCCGGGCGATCGCCGTCGAACTCGGCCGCGCGGGCGCTTTCGTGTACGTGACCGGCCGGACGACCCGTGCCGGACGGTCCGAAGTGGACCGCCCGGAGACGATCGAGGAGACGGCCGAGCTGGTCGAGCGGGCGGGTGGCGAGGCGGAAGCGATCCGCGTCGACCACCTGGTGCCGGAGGAGGTCGAGGCGCTGGCCAAGCGGATCGAGCGCCTCGACATCCTGGTCGACGGCCTCTGGGGCGGCGACCAGCACCTCGGCTGGGGCAAGCCGGTGTGGGAGCACGACCTGACGGCGGGCCTGCGCATGATCCGCCTCGGCATCGACGCGCACCTGATCACCAGCCACTTCCTGCTCCCGCTGCTGATCGGCCGCCCGGGCGGCCTGGTCGTCGAGCTGACCGACGGCACGGCCGAGTACAACGCGAAGTACCGCGAGGGGACGTCGCTGCCGTTCTACGTGGCGAAGGCGTCGGCGCACCTGCTGGCGATCGGCGAGGCGGCCGAGCTGGCTGCCTTCGGGGCGACCGCGGTCGGCTTCACACCGGGCTACCTGCGATCGGAGGCAATGCTGGAGCACTACGGGGTGACGGAGGAGAACTGGCGAGACGCCTGCTCGCGGGTGCCGCACTTCGCGATCGCCGAGTCGCCGACGTTCTGCGGCCGCACGGTGGTGGCACTGGCGGCGGACCCTGCGCGGCAGCGGTGGTCCGGGCAGACGGTGAGCAGCGGCCAGCTGGCGAAGGAGTACGAGGTGAACGACCTCGACGGCAGCCGCCCGGACGCCTGGCGGTACATGCGGGAGGTGGCGGACGCGGGCAAACCGGCGGATACGACCGGTTACCGCTGAGCGTTGCGGGCGGCCAGCTTCGCACCGATCGCGGCCAGGTCCGCCCGCAGCGAAGCCGGCTCCAGCACCTCGACACCCGGGCTGAGCGCGACCAGCTGGCCGAGGCCGATCTCGTCGTCTTCCAGGGCGAGTTCGGCCTCGGCCCAGCCGTCGGCGTCCGCCGCGCCCAGCGATACCACCGTGTCCCCGAGGTGCTCCCCGCCGAACACCCGCCGCAGCTCGCGGACCGCCGTCCGGTCCAGCCGGGCTCGGACTCGCAGCGGCCGGGCGACCTGCTCGAACGTCGCGGAAGACACCCGCCACCACTCGGCCAGGTCAAACTCCTCAGGCCGCTCGAAAGCCGTCTCGAGCTGGGCCGTCGAGAGGATCCGCGACACCCGGTACGTCCGCAGCGCGTCGTCCGGGACCACGCGCGCGACCAGGTACCAGACCCCCGCCTTCAGCACGAGCCCCAGCGGTTCGAGCTCCCGCGAAGCCACTTTGTCGCGGCGTCGATATGTCACCACAAGACGCCGCTGGGACCACACCGCCTGCGCCACCGCCGTCAGCGACGGCGGCTCGTCGGCGGCACCGAACCAGCCCGGCGCGTCCAGGTGGAACCGCCCGGCCACCAACGCCGCGTGTTCCTGCAGCTCGGCCGGCATGCCCGCGGACACCTTGGCCCGCGCCGCGCTGCTCGCCGTGTCCAGGCCGAGGCCCGCCAGTGCGGAAGGCACCCCCAGCGCGAAGAGCGCGACAGCCTCGCGCGCGGTGAGGCCGTCGAGCCCGGAGCGCCAGCCGTCGACCAGGCGGAAGCCGCCGTGCCGGCCTTGCTCCGTCCACAGCGGAACGCCCGCTTCGCGCAGCGCCGCCAGGTCGCGGTGCATCGTCCGCTCCGAAACGCCCAGCTCCGCAGCGAGCTCGGCGGCGGTCGCGCTGCGCCGCCGTTGCAGCGTGAACAGCAGCGCGACCAGCCGCTCGGCCCTCACCGGTTGGCGCGGTTCACCGCCGAGACGACCGCGCGCAGCGACGCCGTGACGATCGACGGGTCGATGCCGATGCCCCAGAACACGCGGTCGGAGATCGCGCACTCGATGTACGACGCCGCACGCGCGTCGTCGCCCGGGGAGAGCGTGTGCTCGCTGTAGTCCAGGAGGCGCAGGTCGTACCCGACCGTCGACAGCGCGTCGAAGAACGCCGCGATCGGGCCGTTGCCGCGGCCGGTGACCTCGTGCTCGTCACCCTCCACGCGGACCGTCGCGGTGATGTCGTACTCGCCGTCGCCGTTGTCGCGGACGTGCTGGCGGACCAGCTCCAGCGGCGTCTTCAGCTCCAGGTACTCGGCCGAGAAGGCGTTGTACATCGTCGTCGGGTCGACCTCGCCGCCCTCGGAGTCGGTGTAGCGCTGGATGACCTTCGAGAACTCGATCTGCAGCCGGCGCGGCAGGTCGAGCTGGTGCTCGGCCTTCATGATGTAGGCGACGCCGCCCTTGCCGGACTGCGAGTTCACCCGGATCACGGCCTCGTACGTGCGGCCGACGTCCTTCGGGTCGATCGGCAGGTACGGGACCTCCCACGGGTGCTCGTCGACCGGTACGCCCGCCTTGTCCGCGGCGTCCTTCAGCGCGTCGAGGCCCTTGTTGATGGCGTCCTGGTGGCTGCCCGAGAACGCGGTGAACACCAGGTCGCCACCCCACGGCGAGCGCTCGGGCACCGGCAGCTGGTTGCAGTACTCGACCGTCCGCTTGATCTCGTCCATGTCGGAGAAGTCGATCTGCGGGTCGATGCCCTGGCTGTAGAGGTTCATGCCCAGCGCGACCAGGTCGACGTTGCCGGTGCGCTCGCCGTTGCCGAACAGGCAGCCTTCGATCCGGTCCGCGCCGGCCTGGTAGCCCAGCTCGGCGGCGGCGATGCCAGTGCCGCGGTCGTTGTGCGGGTGCAGCGACAGGATCACCGAGTCGCGGCGGGCCAGGTTCCGGCTCATCCACTCGATCGAGTCGGCGTAGACGTTCGGGGTGGCCATCTCGACGGTGGCCGGCAGGTTCAGGATCACCGGCTTCTCCGGCGTCGGCTGCCAGATCTCGGTGACGGCGTTGCAGACCTCGAGCGCGTAGGACAGCTCGGTGCCGGTGTAGGACTCCGGCGAGTACTGGAACCGGAAGTCGGTGTCCGGCTGCTTCGCGGCCAGCTCGACGACCAGTTCGGCGGCCTGCGTGGCGATCTTCTTGATGCCCTCGCGCTCCTCGCGGAAGACCACGCGGCGCTGCAGGATCGACGTCGAGTTGTAGATGTGGACGATCGCGCGCGGCGCGCCTTCGAGGGCCTGGAAGGTCCGCTCGATCAGCTCGTGGCGGCACTGGGTCAGCACCTGGATGCTGACGTCGTCCGGGATGGCGTGGTCTTCGATGATTTCGCGGACGAAGTCGAAGTCCGTCTGGGACGCGGCCGGGAAACCGACCTCGATCTCCTTGTAGCCCATGCGGACCAGCAGGTCGAAGAACTTGCGCTTGCGCGCCGGCGACATCGGGTCGATCAGGGCCTGGTTGCCGTCACGCAGGTCGACGGCGCACCACAGCGGCGCGCGGTCGATGCGCTTTCCGGGCCAGGTGCGGTCGGGCAGGTCGATGTTCTCGACCAGGTCGTACCAGGGGCGGTAGCGGTGCACCGGCATGGACGTGCCGCGCTGGGTGTTCCAGGCGGGCTGGCCGGCGGGCGCGGGACGAGAAGGTTTGCGGATCTTGCTCATGGGATTTGGGGTGTCTCCAGCTCGACGGGTGCGACCGGCACCACGAAGCCCCGCGACGGGGAGCCGGTCCGGTCAGGCCCCGTCGCGGCAGCGAAGCAGGAGAGCACGCGCCACGGCCCCACCATAACCACGGAACGCTCGGTGAGGGAAGCCGGGCCGCGATGCATTCGTTACCCACATGGTTACTTGTGGGTAGCAATCGGCGTAGTGGCGTGCGAAACTGCGGGCATGGGTGAGCACGCAGAGTCGTCGTCGGAGGAGACCCGCGTCTCCGGCCGCGCGGCCGTCGACTGGCGCCAGACCCGGGGCAAGGTCGCCTCGCTGGTGGCGTCGGTCGTCCGCTGGGTCGGGCTGGTCTTCGCCGCGTTCCTGGTGATCCACGTGATCTTCACAGTCGGCTCGGCCAACCCGGACAACGGCATCGTGTCGTTCGTGAAGTCCTGGGCGGACAGCCTGGCCCTGGGCTTCAGCGACCTGTTCACGCCGAGTGACGAGAAGCTGCGCGTGCTGGTGAACTACGGCATCGCGGCGATCTTCTGGATGGTCGTGTCGGGCATCCTGGCCAAGGTCATCCGCCGCGTGGGCGGCGCTTCCTGACGCGTGACCGCGCCACGGCACCGACGCGGCGCGGTTCGCTTCGCCGATCCAGTGTGATCAAGCCCGTGACTCGCGTGATCGAAGCCGGAACTCCTGTGATCGGGGCCGGAACTCGCGAGTCCCGGCCCCGATCACGCGAGATACGGCTTCGATCACGCGAGCCCCGCCGGGAATCACGCGAGTCCCGGCTTAGACCGCCGGCTCGCCCCACTGGCCGGTGAACGCGAACTCCTCCAGCGGCAGCCGCACCCGGTCCGCCTTCTCGCGCTCGATCCGCCAGTCGTCCTCCAGCACGTCCGGCGACGCCGGCGACCCCACGGCGATCGCCACCTTCGGGACGGCGTCCTCCGGGAGTGAGAACGCCGCCTGGACCGCCTCCGGCGAGAAGCCCGCCATCTGGTGCGCGATCAACCCCAGCTCCACCGCCTGCAGCACGAGGTTCTCCGACGCCAGCCCCAGCCCGTACTCGGCGTACGGCACCGCGCCCTTCTCGTTCGTCGTCACCATCACGCCGATCAGGAGCAGGCTCGCCCGGTGGGCCCACGCCTGGTTGCCCGAGTTCAACGTCCCCAAGATCGCGTCGAACGACGGGGTGCCGCGGACGCCCACCAGGTAGCGGGCCGGCTGGGTGTTGCCGAACGACGGCGCCCAGCGGGCCGCCTCCAGCAACGCCCGTACCTGCTCGTGGGTGACGACGGCTGACTCGTCGTAGGCCCGGGGGCTCCACCGTTCCGCCATCAGGGTTGCGATCGGGATGCTCGTCACAGCTGGTTTCCGCACGCCGACGACACTACCCACGAGTGCTGTGCGTCACTCGGGAGGAAGGGCTCCGCGCATTCCGTTGGCATCGCGGAAGATTTACTTCCCGGACCGCCGCCGGACGGGTGCGCCCCACGTCAAGAGGGTGGCGGGCCGCCGAAGCCCCGGTAGGCTCCAGTTCAAATCATGGGACGCGGGGGCTCTCCGGTGCCCACCAGGGAGCCGCCCGGCCCGCGAGGAGGTTCGGGCGTGGCCCTCGTGGTCCAGAAGTACGGCGGATCGTCGCTGGAAAGTGCCGACCGGATCAAGCGCGTGGCGGAACGGATCGTCGCGACGAAGAAGGCGGGCAACGACGTCGTCGTCGTCTGCTCGGCGATGGGTGACACCACCGACGAGCTGCTCGACCTGGCGCAGCAGGTCAACCCGGCGCCGCCGGAGCGGGAGATGGACATGCTGCTCACCGCCGGTGAGCGCATCTCGAACTCGCTGGTCGCGATGGCGATCGCGGCCCAGGGGGCCGAGGCGTGGTCGTTCACCGGTTCGCAGGCCGGCGTCGTCACGACGTCGGTGCACGGCAACGCGCGCATCATCGACGTCACCCCGAGCCGCGTCACCGAAGCCCTCGAGCAGGGCTACATCGCGCTGGTCGCCGGCTTCCAGGGCGTCGCGCAGGACACCAAGGACATCACCACGCTGGGCCGCGGCGGCTCGGACACCACCGCCGTCGCGCTGGCCGCCGCGCTGAACGCCGACGTCTGTGAGATCTACTCCGATGTGGACGGTGTGTACACCGCCGACCCGCGGGTGGTGCCGGACGCGAAGAAGCTCGACACCGTCACGTACGAAGAGATGCTCGAGCTCGCCGCGAGCGGGTCCAAGATCCTGCACCTGCGGTCGGTCGAGTACGCGCGCCGCTACGGCGTCCCGATCCGAGTCCGTTCTTCCTACAGCGACAAGCCGGGCACGACGGTGACCGGTTCTATCGAGGAGATCCCCGTGGAACAAGCCCTGATCACCGGTGTGGCGCACGACCGCTCCGAAGCCAAGATCACGGTGACCGGAGTGCCGGACACCACCGGTGCCGCGGCCCGGATCTTCCGCGTGATCGCCGACGCCGAGATCGACATCGACATGGTGCTGCAGAACGTGTCCAGCACCGTCTCCGGCCGCACGGACATCACGTTCACGCTGTCGAAGGCCAACGGCGCCAAGGCCGTCAAGGAACTCGAGAAGGTCAAGGAGGAGATCGGCTTCGAGTCGGTCCTCTACGACGACCACGTCGGCAAGGTGTCGCTCGTCGGCGCCGGGATGCGCTCGCACCCGGGTGTCACGGCGACGTTCTGCGAAGCGCTGGCCGAGGCCGGCGTCAACATCGAAATCATCAACACCTCGGAGATCCGCATCTCGGTGCTGATCCGGGACGCGCAGCTCGACGACGCCGTGCGCGCGATCCACGAGGCGTTCGAACTCGGCGGCGACGAAGAAGCCGTCGTCTACGCGGGGAGTGGTCGCTGATGGCGGACGGGCTGCGGGTCGGGGTGGTCGGCGCGACCGGCCAGGTCGGCGCGGTGATGCGCAAGCTGCTGGCGGAGCGGGAGTTCCCGATCGCCGAGCTGCGCTACTTCGCTTCGGCGCGCTCGGCGGGGACGAAGCTTCCCTGGCGCGACACCGAAATCACGGTCGAGGACGCCGAGACTGCCGATCCGTCCGGTTTGGACATCGCACTGTTCTCGGCGGGCGGCTCGACGTCGAAGGCGCAGGCCCCGCGGTTCGCCGCGGCGGGGGTCACGGTGATCGACAACTCCTCGGCGTTCCGGATGGACCCGGACGTGCCGCTGGTCGTCAGCGAGGTCAACCCGCAAGCCGTCAAGGAGGCGCGGAAGGGGATCATCGCGAACCCCAACTGCACCACCATGGCCGCGATGCCGGTGCTGAAGCCGCTGCACGACGAGGCCGGGCTGGTCCGGCTGGTCGCGTCGACGTACCAGGCGGTGTCCGGCAGCGGGCTGGCCGGCGTCGACGAGCTCGCCGGGCAGGTGAAGGCGGCGGCCGAGCACGCTTCGCTGCTGACCCACGACGGCGCGGCCATCGAGTTCCCGCAGCCGGAGAAGTACGTCCGCCCGATCGCGTTCAACGTCCTCCCGATGGCCGGGTCCATTGTGGACGACGGCGAGCTGGAAACGGACGAGGAGAAGAAGTTCCGCAACGAGAGCCGCAAGATCCTGAGCATCCCTGGCCTCGGCGTCTCGTGCACCTGCGTGCGCGTGCCGGTGTTCTCGGGGCACTCGATCTCGGTGAACGCGGAGTTCGAGCGGCCGCTGTCGGTCGAGCGCGCGACGGAGCTGCTGACGCACGCGGCCGGGGTCGAGCTGTCGGAGATCCCGACCCCCCTGCAGGCGGCGGGCAACGACCCGAGCTACGTCGGCCGCATCCGGGTGGACCAGGGCGTCGAGGGCGGCCGCGGGCTGGCGCTGTTCATCTCGAACGACAACCTGCGCAAGGGTGCGGCGCTCAACGCCGTGCAGATCGCGGAGCTGGTGGCCCAGCAGATCTGACCACAGTGGACAGCTGAATAATCGCTTGGCCGTTTCGCGGCGCTCGGGGGATCCTGAGCGCCGCGAAACGCTTTCAAGGGGAGGAAACCATGTACACCGCTGTCGAAGGGGCCCGCGTCCCGATCCGGATGTGGGCGGACCCCGCGTCGGTCGAAGACCAGGCCATGCGGCAGCTGCACAACGTCGCGAACCTGCCGTGGGTGCACGGCGTCGCCGTGATGCCCGACGTCCACTACGGCAAGGGCGCCACCGTCGGCAGCGTCATCGCCATGCGCGACGCCGTGTCGCCGGCCGCGGTCGGTGTCGACATCGGGTGCGGGATGAGCGCCGTCCGGACGTCGCTCACCGCCGCCGACCTGCCCGACGACCTCGGGAAGCTGCGCCGGCGCATCGAATCGGCCGTGCCGGTCGGGTTCGGGCTGCACAAGACGCCGGTGAACCCGGCGAAGGTGCACGGTGTCGGTGGCTGGGACGCGTTCTGGAAGCAGCTCGGCCAGCTGCACACCGGCGTCCAGGAGCTGCACGACCGGGCCGCGCGGCAGATCGGCAGCCTCGGCGGCGGCAACCACTTCATCGAGGTCTGCCTCGATGACGACGGCCGTGTCTGGCTGATGCTGCATTCGGGTTCGCGCAACATCGGCAAGGAGCTGGCCGAGCGGCACATGGCCGTCGCGCGGAAGCTGCCGCACAACGCCGACCTGCCCGACCCGGACCTCGCGGTGTTCGTCGCCGGCACGCCGGAGATGCAGGCCTACCGGCGTGACCTGTTCTGGGCGCAGGACTACGCGGCGCGCAACCGCGCCACGATGGTCGCGCTGGTGAAGCAGGCGGTGCGCGACGAGCTCCCGCAGGTGACCTTCGACGACGCGATTTCGTGCCACCACAACTACGTCGCCGAGGAAACCTACGACGGCGTCGAACTGCTCGTCACCCGGAAGGGCGCGATCCGCGCCGGATCGGGTGACCTCGGGATCATCCCGGGCAGCATGGGGACCGGTTCGTACATCGTCCGCGGGCTGGGCAACGACTCGTCGTTCCAGTCGGCTTCGCACGGCGCCGGGCGCCGGATGTCGCGCAACAAGGCCAAGAAGCTGTTCACCGCGGACGACCTGGCGGCGCAGACGGCCGGCGTCGAGTGTCGCAAGGACTCCGGCGTGGTCGACGAGATCCCGGCGGCGTACAAGGACATCGAAACGGTGATCCGCGCGCAGACGGACCTGGTCGAGGTCGTGGCGCACCTCAAGCAGGTGGTCTGCGTCAAGGGCTGACGGTACCTTGGCGCCATGACGAGGGGTGGAACGACGGCCGCGTTGCTGGCCGCGAGCGCACTGCTGCTGGGCGGGTGCGCCGAGGTCGGCAACGCGGTCGACCAAGGGGCGAAGACCGTCGGCAAGGTGGGCGTCTGCACCGAGGCACTCGGGCTCGCGGACCTGAACCCGCTGGTCGACCCGGACAAGCTCAAGGCGCGGGCCGCGGACAAGGAGAGGCGGCTGCGCGAGCTCGCTTCGGACGTCCAGGACCAGAACGTCAAGAATGCGCTGCTCGGCATGGCCGGGTCCTACGTCGAGGTGCAGAAGGAACGCATCGAGGACGCCGGCGTCGTGGCCGGCTGGGTGCAGCGCAACGTCAAGAAGCTCGACGCCCTCCGCACCGCCTGCAGCTAGCGAGCACCCGGCTCTCATGCGCCCCAATGTGGCGTTCGGTGCGTTCAACGCACCGAACG
>NZ_JBSGBK010000105.1:0-28295 GCF_053601215.1 Amycolatopsis sp. NPDC004772 | reverse complement strand
CAGGTGGTTCTGCGCGATCCAGCCGACGATCATCACCGGCAGCGACGCCAGCAGCGCTGCGGCCGACAGCTGCGCCCAGTACAAACCCTCGCTGGTGATGAACCCGACCAGGAACACCGGCACCGTGCCCGCCCGGGCCGCCGTCAGGTTGACCGCGTAGAAGAACTCCGTCCAGGAAAAGATCACGCAGATCAGCGCGGTCGCCGCGATGCCCGGCGCCACCACCGGCATGATGATCTTGCGCAGCAGGGTCGGCAGGTTGGCGCCGTCGATGCGGCCCGCCTCGATCATCTCGTGCGGCACCTCGAGGAAGAACGACCGCATCATCCAGATGGCCAGCGGCAGGTTCATCGACGTGTACAGGATGACCAGCGCCCACACCGTGTCGAGCAGCTCGGTGTTCTGCGAGATCACGTACAGCGGGATGATCGCCGCCACGATCGGCAGCATCTTCGTCGAGAGGAAGAAGCCGAGCGCGTTCGACGTGCCCTTCACCGGCGCCAGCGACAGCGCGTACGCCGCCGGGACGCCGAGGAGCAGCACCAGCAGCGTCGAGAGGATCGTGACGAACGCCGAGTTGGACAGGTACGGCAGGAAGCCGCCGCTCAGGACGTTGCCGAGCTGTTCGAACGTCGGCGTGAAGAACAGCTTCGGCGGGTCGGTGTAGGCGTCCGCCTCCTGCTTGAACGCCGTCAGGATCATCCACAGCAGGGGGAAGACGAACAGGATCGCGATCACCCAGGTCGCGACGGTCAGCGACCCCTTGCCGTACGCCCGTTTGCGGGGAGCCACGGTCGTCATTTGATCCCTCCGCTCACCGAGAACGTGCGGAACATCAGGCGCAGCGCGAAGGTCGCGACGATCATCGTCAGGATGACCACGACCACGCCCATCGCCGAGGACTGGCCGACGTCGAAGCCCTCGAACGCGCGCTGGTAGATGTAGTACGGCAGGTTGGTGCTGGCCGTGCCCGGGCCGCCCTGGGTCATCAGGAAGATCGCGTCGAAGCTGTTCACGATGTAGATCGCGCCCAGCAGGGTGGCCAGCTGCAGGAACCGGGACAGGTGCGGCAGCGTGATGGAGACGAACGTCCGCCACCGGCCCGCACCGTCCACATTGGCCGCTTCGAGCACGTCCTTGGCCTGGCTCTGCAGGCCGGCCAGGATGAGCAGCATCATGAACGGCGTCCACTGCCACACGATCTGGGCCATCACCGAAGCGAGCGGGAACTCCGAAAGCCAGTCGACGTCGGTGCCGAAGACGAAGTGGAGCAGCCCGTAGGTCGGGTCGAACATCGTCGTCTTCCACAGCAGCGCGCCGGCCGCCGGCAGGATGAGGAACGGCGTGATCAGCAGCGTCCGGACGACGCCGCGGCCGAGGAACTTCCGGTCGAGCAGGATGGCCAGGCCAAGTCCGAGCAGCAGCGCGACGAACACGCACACCACGGTCAGCAGCACCGTGTTGAGCAGCGCGACCAGGAACGTCGTGTCGCTGAAGACGTCGACGTAGTTCTGCAGGCCGACGAAGTGCCGCGAGCCGGGCCGGACCAGGTTCCACGACTGGAACGAGTAGAACACGGTGAGCAGGAACGGCAGCTGCGTCACCGCGATGACGAAGATCAGCGCGGGCAGCAGCGGCAGCCGCCTCTTGGCCGCGGTGCTCAGGCCGCGTTTCTCCTCGACCTTCGCCTGCGAAGTGGAGGTGGGGGTGGATACGGAGAGCGTGGACATCACTGCACCGCCTTGTAGGAGTCACCCACGGTTTGCGCGTAGTCCTGGGACTGCTTCAGCGCGTCTTCGACGGATTCGCGGCCGGCGATCGCGGCCGACAGCTGCTGGCTCACCCGGGTGCCCAGGTCCTGGAACTCGGGGATGCCGACGAACTGGATGCCGGGGTAGGGCACCGGGTTCGCCATGACCTTCTGCTGGTTCGCGTCCGCGATGCCGTCGAGCGTCGGCTTCGCGTAGGCCTTCGCCGCGTCGGCGTACTCGGAGATCGCGTACGTCGACTGGCGGACGCCCGGCGGGACGCGGTTCCAGCCGTAGGTCGCCCCGACCTTCTGCACGTACGCCTTGTCGGTCATCCAGGCCATGAACTTCCAGGCCGCGTCCTTGTCCTTGGCGACCTTCGGGATCCCGAGCGCCCAGGTGTAGAGCCAGCCGCTGGCTTGGGTCTTGACCACCGGCGCGGGCGCGTAGCCGGACTTGCCGACGATCTTGCTGCTGGACGGGTCCTCGTTGGTGCCCGCCATGACCGTGGCGTCGTACCACATCGCCGCGTTGCCCTGCGTGTAGCGCGTGCCGCACTCGGAGAACCCGGCGCTGGAGGCCCCGACTTCGCCGTGCTCGCGGATCAGGTTGACGTAGAAGTTCGCGGCTTGGGTGAACTCCGGCGAGGTCAGCTTGGCGTTCCAGTCCTTATCGAACCACTGGGCGCCGAAGGTGTTCGCCACGGTCGTGAACGGCGCGAGGCTCTCGCCCCAGCCGGGCTTGCCGCGCAGGCAGATGCCCGCGACGCCGTTGGCCTTGTCGTCGAGCTTCGCGGCGAAGTCCGCGATCTGCGGCCACGTCGGTTTGGCGGGCATGGTGAGCCCGGCCTTCTCGAAGAGGTCCTTGCGGTAGGCCAGGAACGACGACTCGCCGTAGAACGGCACCGCGTACATCTGGTTCTCGTACGACAGCGACGTCTTGATGCTGGGGATGAAGTCGCCTTCGTCGTAGCCCGGGGTCGCGGCCATGTGCGGCTCGAGGTTTTCGAGCCAGCCGTTGGCCGCCCACTGCGGGGCCTCGTAGTTGCTGATCATCACGACGTCGAACTCGCCGCCCTCGGTGGCGGTCGACGCGGTGATCTTCGCGCGGGCCTGGTTTTCCGGCAGGGACACGAACTTCAGCCCGATCCCGGTGGCCTTCTCGAACTCCGGCGCGAGCGCGATGGCGTCCTTCATCTGCGGGTTGGACACGATGGCGATGACGAGCGTGCTGGTGCCGGTGCCGAGCGAGCCGGCGCCCGCGCAGCCCGTGACCAGCAGCGACGTCGCCGCGAAGAGGGTGAGGAGCTTACGCACGGCCACCTCCGGGGAGGACTTGCACCTTGAGGCCCGCGCCGCTGCGCATCTTGGCCAGCGCCTCGGGGTACTGCTCCAGCGGCAGGGTGTCGGTGAGCAGCGCGTCGGTGTCGATCGCGCCGGACGCGACGAGGTCGAGGGCGGCGCCGAAGCTGTGCAGCACGGCCATCGAGCCGACGACGGTGATCTCGTCGTTGTAGATGCGGAACGGCGAAAGCGCGACGCGGGCTTCGGCCGGGGCGACACCGAAGACGAGCAGCCGTCCTCCGCGCCGGATCGCGTCGAAGGCGGCTTCGATGGCGGGCGCGGCGCCGGTGCAGTCGACGGCGACGTCGAACTTCTCGCCGTTGAGGTCTTTGGTATCGGCAGCGGTGGCGACGGCGCCGAGGGTCTTCGCGCGCGGCAGCCGGGCTTCGTTGCGGTCGACCACCGTGACCTGCGCGCCGGAGCGCTGCAGCAGCTGTTGCATGATCAGGCCCATGGTGCCGGCGCCGACGACGAGGAACCGTTCGCCGGCCTCGACACCGACGCGGCGGACGCCGTGCACGGCACAGGAAACGGGCTCGACCAGCGCACCCTGTTCCCAGGTCATCGCGTCCGGCATGCGGTAGCAGGTGGACGACGGGACGGCGACGTACTCGGCGAAAGCGCCGTTGACGGTGTCGCCGGTGGCGCCCCAGTTCGCGCAGAGGTTGCCGTGGCCGGCGCGGCACGGGCCGCAGTAGCCGCAGAACAGCGACGGGTCGACGGCCACCCGGTCGCCGACCTTCCACTCGCCCGGCACGTCCGCGCCGAGCTCGACGATCTCCCCGGCGAACTCGTGGCCGGGGACGATGGGGTACGGGGTGGGCGGGAAGTGCCCGTCCGCGATGTGCAGGTCGGTGCCGCAGATGCCGCACGCTCCGACCTTGACGACGACCTGACGTTCCCCGGGTTTCGGATCGGGCACCTCGCCGACCCTGATCTCACCGGGCCGGTCGACGATGGCGGCACGCATGCCTTACCCCTTCCTCGCCGCTCATATGAGCAACATTGACCTATCGCGTCGAGAACATGTGAAGGCATTACAGGTCTGACGTCGGTATTACGTCAACCTTTCGGCTGGATTTCGCGCTATTATGCTCAGATGAGCGCTTCTCGGAAGAGTGCGTCGCTCACCGAAGCGATGCTGCTGGCCACCGTCGCCCGGCGCTTCTACGTGCAGGGACGCTCCAAGCTGGAGATCGCGGGCGAGTTCGGCGTCAGCCGGTTCAAGGTGGCGCGGATGCTCGACACGGCCATGGAGTCCGGCCTGGTCAGGGTGGAGTTCGCGCTGCCGGTACCGGTGGACCTGGCGCTGTCGGACGAGGTGCGCTCGGCGTACGGCCTGGAGCGGGCGCTGGTGCTCGAACGCTCAACCGAGCGCGAGCCGAAGGAGGTCGTCCGGGCGAAAATCGGCGCGCTGGCGGCGCGGCTGCTGGAGGACATCGCGGTCCCGTCGGACGTCATCGGGCTGTCGTGGGCCCGGTCGGTGAACGCGATGGCGGAGGCGGTCCGGTCGCTGCCCCGGTGCCCGATCGTCCAGCTCTGCGGGGTGCAGGCCGGGATGGACATGCGCGGCCGTTCGGTGGAGACGGTCAGCCGCGTGACGTCGGTGTCCGGCGGCGACGCGTACCCGATCTTCGGGCCGCTGGTGCTGCCGGACCGGCGCACGACGGAGACGTTGCGGCGCCAGCCGGGGATCGCCGAGACGTTCGGCCAGTTCCGTCTTTTGACGAAAGCCGTGGTCAGCATCGGTGCGTGGCAGCCGGGCGAGTCGACGGTGTACGACGCGCTGGACGAGGCCGAGCGAGCGGCGATCGCGGCCCGCGGCGCGACGGCGGAGGTCGCGGCCCGGCTGTTCGACGCATCGGGAAACGCTCTGTCGACCGGTCTGGCCCACCACGTGCTGGCGATCAGCCACGAGGAACTGATGGCGGTCCCGGAGGTGATCGCGCTGGGGTACAGCCGGCCGAAAGCCGCGGCGGTGGACGCGGTCCTGCGGTCCGGCATGGTCTCGACGCTGATCACCGACGCCGCCGCGGCGGTGCCGTTGCTGGCGCTGGCGGCGAAGAACCCGCCGCGCTGATACTCCCTAGGGGGTAGCGCGGCACCGGATCCGTACCCCGCCGGGCGCAGGCACTTGTGTCCCGCGTCCGGGGCGAAATCCGGGTCGCGCCCGATGTGCCCGCGCCCGGGGTTCGCGAGCCTGGAGGCCGTGAAGACTTCTCCTCGTTGGCGCCAGTCCGTCGTCTGGCTGCACGTCGTTTCGTCGGTCGCCTGGATGAGCCAGGCCCTCGCCCTCGTCGTGCTGACGGCGTCGGGTGCCCCGACGATGGCCGAACGCCTCGATTCCGTCCTGCTCGCCCCGATGGCCAACGTCTCGGCGTTCACCGGCCTCCTGCTCGCCGGCGCGACGGCGTGGGGCTACTTCCGGCACTGGTGGGTGCTGACGAAGTTCGCTCTGACGCTGATCCAGCTCTACGCCGGCATCTTCCTGCTGTCCCCCGCCCTCCGGGAGTCGGCGGACACCGGCACCGTCGCCTGGCCGCAGATCGCCGGAGCGTCGCTGATGGCGAGCGCCCTGGCGTTCCAGGCCTGGCTGTCCGTCGCGAAGCCGGGCCGCAAGACGCCGTGGTCACCGGCCGCCAAGCCGCTGACCGCACCGACTTGGGTGTTCGTGGCCGGGATCGGCGCACCGGCGTTCGACGTCGCCGCCGGAATCACCCTCGGCTACCCGCTCCCCGCCCTGGAGCTGATCATGCTGATCGTTCTGCTCGCCTTCGAGCGGCGACGACGTCATCGCCGTGCTCGGCGGCCCAGCGCCCGAAGCCCTCGATCGGCTCCAGCAGCGTCTCGCCCAACGGCGTGAGGGCGTACGCGCCTTCGCGCCGCTCGACGAGCCCGTCGGACTCCAGCCGCCGCACGGTTTCCGTGAGCACCTTCGCGCTGATGCCGCCGATGGTGCGCCGCAGGTCTACGTGCCGCCGCGGGCCGCCGCGCAACGCCCACAGCACCACCGGGTTCCACGTGTTGGCGACCAGATCGAAGGCAAGCCGCGTGCGGCAATCCGCGAGGAAGTCCATGGTTACCGTTCGGTTCCTTCCCGGGCTCCTACCGTCGTGCTGGTACCAGCCAAGCACAAGGAGGACGCATGCGGATCGGGATCTTCGGCACGGGCGGGATGGCGGACGCGCTCGGCACGCAGTGGGCACGCGCGGGCCACGACCTGATGGTGAGCGGCCGTTCGGACCCGGACTCCCTGGCCGGGCGGCTCGGCGCCGCCACCGGAACCTGGCGCGAGACGGCCGCCTTCGCCGACGTGCTGCTCCTGGCCGTCCCCGCCGGCGCGATCGGCGACGTGCTCGCCGAGGCGGGCTCGCTCGCCGGGAAGGTCCTGGTCGACTGCACCAACGACCCCTGCTTGACGGGCACCCCGGTGGCGTCGCGGATCGCCACGGATGCCCACGTCGTGAAGGCGTTCAACCTGGCCCACGTCGACATCTGGCGGATGACCCCGCCGGTGTTCGGCGGCCGTCCGCTGTCGGTCCCGTTGTGCGGCGACGACCCGGCGGCGCTGGAAGCGGCGAGCACGCTGGTCCGGGACATCGGCGCGCACCCGGTCCCCGCGGGCGGCCTCGACCGCGCGGCCCTGCTCGAAGCGACCGCGGCGTTCGTCATCGGGCTGTGGTTCGCCGGAGAGGACGCGCAGGCGATCCTGACCCCGGTGGGGACCCGGACGGGCTGAGCCTCAGAGGCCGTACTCGATGGCGGTGGCGTTCGTGCCGTCCAGCAGGGCGTACTCCACCATCGATGCGGCCGACGCGGCCGGGGCGACGGCCACGACGACCGCGGCGGCGAAGAAGATCCCGGCCAGTACGCGCTTGAAGTTCCCCATGGTCCCCTCCCGGGTCGCGAAGCCTCCACGCTAACCCGAAACCACGCCGCCGGACTGCGCCGTTGGGCGCAACCCGGTCAGTGCGCGCCCACCTCGGTCACCCGGACCACCGCCATCCCGGCCTCGTCCGACGCCGCCAGGTCGACCTCGGCGCTGATGCCCCAGTCGTGGTCGCCCGCCGGGTCGTCGAAGATCTGGCGGACCTTCCAGACGTCCGGCTGCTGCTCGATCATCAGCAGCTGCGGGCCGCGCGCGTCCGGGCCGGTGCCGAGCGTCTCGTACTCCTCGAAGTAGTCCTCGATCGCTTCCTGCCACGCGTCCGCGTCCCAGCCCGAAGCCGCGTCCAGCTCCCCCAGCGGGAACCACGCGCGCCGCGCGAACAGCTCGACCCGGCGGAACAGCTCGTTGCGGACCAGGACGCGGAAGGCACGCTCGTTGCGGGTGACGGCCGGCGGTTCGGCGGGCGGCCGCGTCGACACCGGGCCCTCTTCCGACGGGTGCCGCAGCGCTTCCCACTCGTCGAGGAGGCTCGAGTCGACCTGGCGGACCAGCTCGCCGAGCCACTCGATGAGGTCCTGCAGCGGCTCCGTCTTGGCCTCGTCCGGGACTGTGTGGCGCAGCGCGTCGTAGACGTCGGCGAGGTAGCGCAGCACCAGGCCCTCGGATCGGGCGAGCTGGTAGAAGCCGATGTACTCGACGAAGTTCATCGCGCGCTCGTACATGTCCCGCACGACCGACTTCGGCGACAGCTCGTAGTCGTCGACCCACGGGTGGCCCTGCCGGTAGCTGTGGAATGCGCCCTGCAGCAGCTCTTCGAGGGGCTTCGGGTACGTGACGTTCTCGAGCAGCTCCATCCGCTCGTCGTACTCGATGCCCTCGGCCTTCATGGCGTTCACGGCCTCGCCGCGCGCCTTGAACTGCTGCTGTGACAGCACCGGCCGCGGATTGTCCACAGTGGATTCCACAACGGACACGACGTCGAGCGCGTAACTCGGCGACTCCAGGTCGAACAGCTCGATCGCGGCCAGCGCGAACGGCGAAAGCGGCTGGTTGAGCGCGAAGTCGAACTGCAGGTCGACGGTGAGCCGGATGATCCGGCCCTGATCGTCCGGTTCGGACAGTCGCTCGACGACGCCCGCGGCGAGCAGCGCGCGGTAGATCGCGATGGCGCGCAGGATGAGCTTGCGCTGGGACGCGCGGTCCTCGTGGTTGTCCTCGAGGAGGTGCCGCATCGAGTCGAAGGCGTTGCCCGGCCGGGAGATCACGTTCAGCAGCATCGAGTGCGTGACCTTGAAGCTGGACGTCAGCGGCTCGGGGTCGGCCGCGATGAGCCGGTCGAACGTGCTCTCGGTCCAGTTGACGAACCCCTCCGGCGCCTTCTTCCGGACGATCTTCTTTTTCTTCTTCGGGTCGTCGCCCGCCTTCTCGAGGGCCTTGGCGTTCTCGACGACGTGGTCGGGCGCCTGGACGACGACGTAGCCGTCGGTGTCGTAGCCCGCGCGCCCGGCCCGGCCGGCGATCTGGTGGAACTCGCGCGCCTTGAGGTGGCGCTGGCGGACGCCGTCGTACTTGGTGAGCGCGGAGAAGACGACCGTCCGGATCGGCACGTTGATGCCGACGCCGAGCGTGTCGGTCCCGCAGATCACCTTGAGCAGCCCGGACTGGGCCAGGGTCTCGACCAATCGGCGGTACTTGGGCAGCATGCCGGCGTGGTGGACGCCGATGCCGTGACGGACCAGCCGCGAGAGCGTCTTGCCGAAGCCGGCGGCGAACCGGAAGTCGCCGATCAGCTCGGCGATGGCCTCCTTCTCGGCCTTCGACGTCACGTTGATGCTCATCAGCGTCTGCGCCCGCTCGATGGCCGCGGCCTGCGAAAAGTGCACGACGTAGACGGGCGCCTGACCGCCGTTGAGCAGCTCGGACATGGTCTCGTGCAGCGGCGTCAGGGCGTACCGGAAGGTCAGCGGGACCGGGCGCTGCGCCGACGTCACGACGGCGGTCGGCTTGCCGGTGCGGCGGGTGAGGTCCTTTTCGAAGAAGGAGACGTCGCCCAGGGTCGCCGACATCAGGACGAACTGGGCCTTCGGGAGCTCAAGCAGCGGCACCTGCCAGGCCCAGCCGCGGTCGGGCTCGGAGTAGAAGTGGAACTCGTCGGCCACGACCTGCCCGACGGGGGCGCCGGCCCCGAACCGCAACGCGATGTTCGCCAGGATTTCGGCCGTGCAGCAGATGATCGGGGCGTCCGGGTTGACGCTGGAGTCGCCGGTCATCATGCCGACGTTGTCGGCGCCGAAGATGTCGATGAGCTGGAAGAACTTCTCCGAGACGAGGGCCTTGATGGGCGCGGTGTAGTAGCTGCGGCGGCCCTGGGCGAGCGCGGTGAAGTGCGCGCCGACGGCGACGAGGCTCTTCCCGGAGCCGGTCGGCGTCGAGAGGATGACGTTCGATCCGGAGACGACCTCCATCACCGCCTCCTCCTGCGCCGGGTACAGCTCGATACCCCGTTCGGCCGTCCAGGTCGTGAACGCTTCGAAGAGGGCGTCGGGGTCGGGATCCGCAGGCAGGAGGTCGGTGAGAGTCATCAGGCGTCCATCGTGCCATCCGCTCGTCGCAAAGTCGGCAGGGGCGATCGCATCGCGACCGGTAAACCCGTAGGCTTCGCGGTACCGCGCGTCGACTGGGTGATACTTCCCATCACGCGCGCACACGGGCGGTACTCCGGAGGGCTTAGGAATGGCACAGGACATCATCCCGATCGAACTCGGCCTGCCGCAGGGCGACGTCGTCACCCTGTGGGCGCCGCGCTGGCGGGAAGACGGCGAGGAGTGGGAAGCGTTCCTCGGCGACGAGGACGACCTGTACGCCTTCGCCGACGCAGCGCACCTGGCCGCGTTCGTGCGCACGTCCGAGCGGCACGACCTGCTGGACCACCCGGCGTGGGACGCGGTGCCGTCGCTGAACGTGCCGGAGCTGATCCCGGACGAGGACCACACGTACGACCTCGTCGGCGTCCCGGAGCTGGTCGCCGAGGAGCCGGACGTCTGGCACATCGCGGAGCTGGCGGAGATCGTCGGCATCGTGCGGTCGCTCGCCGACGTCTGCGACCTCGAGGAAGTCCACGAGATCCTCGACTCGACCGAGGGCTTCTCCCTGCTCGACCAGGGCACGCTGCCGTTCACCGGGAGCGTCGGCGTCCAGGTGTGGAACGACCTGTCGGAGACGGTGTCGCAGAAGTGGGACACCGTGCTCGACGCGATCGACGGCCTGGTGACCCAGCCGGAGGTCGACGAGAAGGTGCTGGAGCAGACGGCCGAGGAGCTGGCGGCGTTCCACGAGGAGTCCGCGGAGGCCGAAGCCGGCGCCGAGGGTGAAGAGGACCTCGAGGCGATCTCGGACGACTCGGATTCGGAAGAAGAAGAGGAAGAGGGCCCGGTCGGCTTCTGGGCCGAGGTCGGCATCGACCCGATCAAGATCATCACGTCCGGCGCGGAGTACTACACGCTGCGCTGCTACCTCGACGACACCCCGGTGTTCCTGGGCAGCGAGGGCGAGATCGACGTGTTCACGTCGCCGGGCGCGCTGGCCCGCGCCCTGGCGGACGGCAAGGACCTGGCCGACACGGACCTCGCGGACGTGTCCACGTGGGACGAAGTCCTGGCGAAGGCCACGGCGGGCGAGCTCGAGATCGAGGTCGACACCGAGAACACGTACGTCCTGACGGGCCTGGACGCGGACATCGCGGAGGGCCCGGAGGCGATCGACCCGACCCAGCTGGAGCTGGCGGTCGAGCTGATCACGGACGCGGCGGACTGGGCGGGCGACGACTCGGCCGAGACGGCCCTGGCGGGCAACGAAAGCCTGGGCTGGCTGGTGTCCTTCGTGCTCCGCCCGGACCCGACCCGCCTCGAGCCGTCGGCCCCGTTCGACGCCGAGCAGAGCGCGTGGCGCAAGCTGGTCGAAACTTTCGAGAACCGCCTGACGGTCGCTTGATCCCTGGTTCCACGAAGGCCGCCTCCCGTACTCGGGGAGGCGGCCTTCGCCGTTACGGCGACGGGTGTTCGGCGCGGACCGGGACCACCAGGACCGCCAGGGCCGGGAAGATCGCCGCCACGCAGAAGGCGAGGGCGTACCTGCTGTCGCCGATCACCAGGCCCAGGAGGGGTGGGGTGAGGGAGGCCGCGATGTTCTGGCCCGTGTTCTGCGTTCCCATCGCGCGGCCGGACCACGCCAGGCCCGCCAGCTCCGCCGAGGCCGTGAAGCCGAGGCCGTTGTCCGCCACCGTGATGATTCCCGCCAGCGCCAGGGCCAGCAGCACCAGCCACGGCCAAGAAGCGTCCCCGAGAGCGACCAGCAGCATCACGAAACAGCTCAGCACCGCAAGCACCCGCATCGGGCGGAGGCGGCTCCCGACCCGGTCCGACCACCAGCCCGACCCCAGCCGGCCCAACGCTCCCAGGACCTGGACCGCCGCCAGGTACCAGCCCGCCGACAGCGCGCTCCAGTGCTGGACCGCCACCAGGTACACCGGCGCGAACGCCGACACCGCGAACTGCGGCACCACCAGCAACGCGCTCGCCCCGTGCACCCGCCACAGCGCCGCGTGCCGGTACGGCGACGGCGGCTTCTCCCCCGAAGCCGGGCGGGGCGGACGCGGTGGGTCCGTCACCAGCCAGGCCACCAGCAGCGCCACCAGGATCGCCAGCCCGGCCGGCAGCAGGATCGCCGCCCGGAAGCCGTAGTGCGCGGCCAGCGGCGGCAGGCCCAGCGCCGCCACGCCCACGCCCAACGGCTGGGCCGTCTGGCGGATCCCCATCGCCACGCCCCGCTCGGACTTGGCGAACCAGCCCATCACGACGCGACCGCTCGCCGCGTTCACCGAAGCCGTACAGGCACCGGCCGCCAAAAACACCCCAAAGAGGAGCCCGACCGGGTGACTTCCTACCCCCGCGTACACGAGGAGTAATCCCGAGATGCCCAGGCCGAGGGCCATGATGAGACGCTCTCCGTAACGGTCCGCAGCCGCGCCCCACACGATCAGGGTGAACAGCAACCCGATGCTCGGCGCCGCGACGACCGTTCCCGCCTCGGCCAGCGTCAGCCCTTCGGCGGCCCGCATCGCCGGGACCAGGAACGGGAGGCCGTAGAGGAACGAGCAGCTCGCGGTCTGCGCGGCGAGGCCGAGCGCGAGGATGAGCCAACGCCGTGGATTCGCGTGCAGTTGACCGCTCTCGACCTGCGCCATCTTCGTCACCGTCTCAAATAATGAGAAGTTGTTCCTACATAGTGAACGATAGTTGGCACAGCTAAGGACCGCAAGCACGTTGCGGTCCGAAGCGGGGGAGGTCAGGCGAGCGCGGCGTACCCGGGCTTGATGACGTCGTCGATCAGCGCGAGCCGGGCGTCGAAATCGATGAACGCGGATTTCATCGCGTTGATGGTGAACCAGCGGAAGTCGTCGATACCATAGCCGAACACCTCGTGCAGCGCGGCGAATTCGCTGGTCATCGTGCATCCGCTCATCAGCCGGTTGTCCGTGTTCACGGTCACCCGGAAGCGCAGCTTCGCGAGCAGCCCGATGGGGTGCTCGGCGATCGAGCGGACCGTGCCTGTTTGGACGTTCGACGTCGGGCAGATCTCCAGGGGGATGCGGCGGTCGCGGACGTACGCGGCCAACCGTCCAAGGTGGACCGTGCCGTCGGCGTCGGTCTTGATGTCCTCGGCGATGCGCACGCCGTGCCCGAGCCGCTCGGCGCCGCAGTGCTGAATCGCTTCCCAAATGGACGGCAAACCGAAGGCTTCGCCCGCGTGAATGGTGAAATGCGCATTGTTCTGACGCAGGTATTCGAATGCGTCGAGATTGCGGGTGGGCGGGAATCCGTCCTCGGGGCCGGCGATGTCGAACCCGGCGACGCCGGCGTCGCGGTAGCGGACGGCCAGGTTCGCGATCTCGAGCGCCCGGGCGTGCTGGCGCATCGCGCAGAGCAACGTCCCGACGCGGATGCTGCCGCCGTTCGCGGCCACCCGCCGGGTGCCCTCCGTGAACCCCGCTTGAACGGCCTCGACCACCGCATCGAGTGACAGACCGCGTTCGACGAACAACTCCGGTGCGTAGCGCACCTCGGCGTAGACGACGCCGTCCGCGGCCAGGTCCTCGACCGCCTCCGCGGCGACCCTGACCAGCGATTCCTCCGTTTGCATCACCCCGCAGGTGTGCGCGAAGGTCTCGAGGTAGGACACGAGTGAGCCGGAGTCGGCCGCACGGCGGAACCAGCTGCCCAGCTCGGCGGGGTCCGTGGTGGGCAGACCGGCATAACCGGTCGCGTCGGCGAGCTCGGCGACGGTGGCCGGGCGCAGGCCGCCGTCGAGGTGGTCGTGCAGCAGCACCTTGGGTGCGCGGCGGAGTGTCTCGGTGGGCAGAACAGGGCTTTCGTCAGGCATCCCCCAACGGTAACCTCGTTGTCATTCCCCTACATGGCCGTAACTCTCAGGTTCGGGTTCACCCTCAGCATCGACGATCATGTGACGAATCGGCCATCCGGGGGCGGCCTCCGCAATAGCCACTTCACGGGGGCCATACGCACAGCAATTTTGCAATCGATAAGCTTCGTGGCACGTCCCTCCATTTCCCCGCCGACGAAGGACACACAGCAGTGACCACTGACAACCACATTGCCGCCCCGTCCTTCGACCGGATGCGCAACATGCTGGTGCGCGCGGCCGAAGTGCGTGAGAGCGAGCAGCAGCAGATCTTCGACGCGCTCGACGACATCTACGCCCGCCTCGCGCCGGTGGACTCGCTGGGCGCGGTCCGCAAGCGGCTGTCCGAGATGCCCGACCGCACCGAGGTCAGCGTCCTGGCCGAGCGCCTCGACGAGACGATGTCGCGCCTCGAGGCCCAGGACAACGCGATCGCCGCGCTGACCCGGGCCGTCGAGAGCATCGTCGACAAGCTCGCCAAGCCCTTCGCCCAGCTCGACGGCCGCCTCGACGGCGTCGCCGCGCGCTTCGAGGGTGTCGCGGGCCGGATGGACGGCCTCGAGGACAAGCTCCAGAACATCCACCGCCGGCTCGACGAGCTGGGCGGCCACCTCGACAAGCAGGACGCGAAGCTCGAGTCGCTGCCGCAGTCGGTGCACGGCCCGGTCCGCGAGCGGATCGAGCAGGCCGAGTCGTCGCTGCGCGAGCGCGTCGACACCGTGGACCACGAGCTGCGCGGCAAGGTCGACGAGCTGAGCCGCGTCACGCAGGAGCGCGTCGGCGAGCTGGGCCGCACGACGCACGAGCGGATCGACGCCAACACCGAGGCGCTCAAGGTCGCGCTGACCGAGACCGGCGAGATGATCGACGCGTCCGACCGGCTGGAGAACCTGGGCAACCGGCTCGAAACGGTCACCACCCGCCTCGACGACCTGGCCTCCCGCCTCGACAAGGTCGAGGACGGTTTCCTCTCCGGCATCGGCGACCTCGACGGCGCGCTCAAGGCCGGGCTGTCGAAGGTCGAGGGCACGCTGTCGAAGCAGCCGGACACCGACTCGGTCGACACGCTGGTCCGCAAGAGCAACGACGAGAGCGTCCGCCGCATCGGCGGCCAGCTCGACGAGGCGATGGCGACGTTCGCGGAGCTGATGCTCGGCGGCGGCCCGGCGGTGCAGCAGATCGCCCCGCCCCCGCCGGCCCCGCGCCAGCCCCGCCGCAGCTCCCGCAACGGCCGCGCCCCCAAGCCGGCCGACGCCAAGGCCAAGACGGGCGAAGGCGCGGAAGAAGCCTCCGAGTAAGGCCCACGTGTGAAGAAGGCCCCCGCCGGGATCCCGCGGGGGCCTTCTTCATGTGATGGGGGCCGTAACTCGTGTGATCCGGGCCGGAACTCGCGTGACTGGAGCCGGATCTCGCGTGATCGGAGCCGTGACGGGCCTGATCACGTCGGTTACGGCTCTGATCACGCGAGATCCGGGCTCAATCACGCGAGTTACGGCTCTGATCACGCGAGATGGGGCCCGGATGTCACTCGGACGGGTGATCATTTTCGCGACGACTATCACAGTGAAGCGGCTAGCTGCGGATGGTCTCCACGACGATCGGGCCCGGCTCGGGGGCTGACGAGGCGACCGAGAACCCGTCTTCGAGCGCCGCCAGGGCTGCCGGGACCGCGTCGGGGGTGTCCGTGTGCAGTTCCAGCAGCGGCTGCCCCTCGGAGACGTCGTCGCCCGGCTTGGCCAGGCACAGCACGCCCGCCGCCGCCTGGACCGGGTCCTCCTTGCGGGCCCGTCCGGCGCCCAGCCGCCATGCCGCGACGCCCACCGCGTACGCGTCCAGCGAAGCCAGGACGCCCGAGGAAGGCGCCACGACCGTGTGGACGTGCGCAGGCGTCGGAAGAGCAGCCGCGGGGTCGCCGCCCTGGGCCGCGATCATCCGGCACCAGACCTCGTACGCCTCCCCGGAAGCCAGCACCGCCGCGGGGTCGGCGGAGATGCCCGCCAGCGCCAGCATCTCCCGGGCCAGCGCCACCGTCAGCGCGACCACGTCCGGCGGCCCGCCGCCCTGGAGCACGTCGACCGACTCCGCGACCTCCACCGCGTTCCCGACCGCGCGCCCCAGGGGGACGTTCATGTCGGTCAGCAACGCCGTCGTCGGGACGCCGTGGTCGGCGCCGATCGACGTCAGCGCCGAAGCCAGCGAACGCGCCTGGTCGAGCGTCTTCATGAACGCACCGGACCCGAACTTCACGTCCAGGACCAGTCCGGACGCGCCTTCCGCGATCTTCTTGCTCATGATCGAGCTGGCGATCAGCGGGATCGATTCCACTGTGGACGTCACGTCCCGCAGCGCGTACAGCTTCTTGTCCGCCGGGGCCAGCCCGGACGTCGCCGCGCAGACCACCGCGCCGACGTCTTCCAGCTGCGCCTGGATCTCCGAAGTGGACAGTGCGGCCCGCCAGCCCGGAATCGACTCCAGCTTGTCGAGCGTCCCGCCCGTGTGCCCGAGCCCGCGGCCGGACAGCTGCGGCACCGCCGCGCCGCACGCCGCCACCAGGGGCGCCAGCGGCAGCGTGATCTTGTCGCCGACGCCGCCCGTCGAGTGCTTGTCCACCGTCGGGCGGGACACCGCGAGCGACAGCCGCTCCCCCGACGCGATCATCGCGTGCGTCCAGCGGGAGATCTCGGCCGAGGTCATCCCGCGCAGGAAGATCGCCATGGCCAGTGCGGACATCTGCTCTTCGGCGACGTCACCCCGGGTGTAGGCGTCGACGACCCAGTCGATCTGCTCGTCCGAGAGCGTCCCGCCGTCCCGCTTCGTCCGGATGACGTCGACCGCCGCGAACGCGCTCACGGGAGGTCGTCCGGGCCGAAGGCGTCCGGCAGGACGTCGGACATCGGCAGGATTCCGCTCGGCGTGTCGACCAGGCACGTGGAACCGCCCAGTTCGAACAGGATCTGCCGGCAGCGCCCGCACGGCATCAGCAGGTCACCGGCACCGGACCGGCAAGCGACGGCGACCAGGCGCCCGCCGCCGGACAGCCGCAGCTGCCCGGCCATCGTGCACTCGGCGCACAGCCCGAGCCCGTAGGAAGCGTTCTCGACGTTGCACCCGGTCACCACCCGGCCGTCATCGACGATCCCGGCCACCCCGACGTGCAGCCCCGAATAAGGTGCGTACGCATGGGAAGCCGCTTCGATCGCCTGGGAACGCAGAGCATCCCAATCCACAGTAGACACTCAGTCCTCCCCTCGCCGGTACGGCTGTCCGTCGGCCTTCGGCGGCCGCAGCCGCTGAGACGCCACCGCCAGCACGATCAGCGTCACGAAGTGCGCGGTGTACGGGATCAGGTCCGACGGCAGCGTGTCGTTCGACCAGTAGATCGCGTACAGCACGCCCGCGCCGACGACGCCGAGCCCGGCGGCGATCCACTGGCGGCGGAACAACTGCACGACGACGATCACGGCGACCAGGATCACCGCGCCGTACAGCAGCGCGAGCACCGCCTCGCCGCCGCCGGCGAGCTGGAGGCCGTCCGCGTAGCCGAACAGCGCCGCGCCGCCGAGCAGGCCGCCCGGGCGCCAGTTGCCGAAGATCATCGCCGCGAGGCCGATGTACCCGCGGCCGTTCGTCTGGTTCTCCAGGTAGTCCGCGCCGCCGCGCAGCAGCACCAGCGACGCGCCACCCATGCCGGCGAACGCGCCTGAGATGATCACGGCGACGTACTTGTGCAGGTAGACGTTCACGCCGAGCGACTCGGCGGCCACCGGGTTCTCGCCGCACGAGCGCAGCCGCAGGCCGAAACGCGTCCGCCAGAGCACCCAGAAGCTCACCGGCACCAGGATGATCGCGAGCATCGTCAGCGGCGCCACCTCGGTGACCAGCCCGCGCAGGATGCCGGCGACGTCGGAGATGCCGACGCGCTGCTGCTTCTCCAGGTCGCCCAGCCAGTCCGAGAGGAACGTCGCCGAGTAGGTGTCGAACTTCGGCACCACCGGCGACTGCCGCGGGTTGCCGGAGATCGGCGCGAAGATCAGGTTCGCCAGGTACTTGGTGATGCCCAGGCCGAGCAGGTTGATCGCGACACCGGAAACGATGTGGTTGACGTTGAACGTCACCGTCGCCACCGCGTGCAGCAGGCCGCCCAGCGCGCCGAACACGATCGCGGAGATCAGGCCGGCCCACACGCCGCCGTTGTACGAACCCCAGGCGGCGCCCCAGGTCCCGAGGATCATCATGCCCTCGAGGCCGATGTTGACCACGCCCGCGCGTTCGGCCCAGAGGCCGCCCAGCGCGCACAGCAGGATCGGCAGCGCCAGGCGCAACGCCGTCTGCGCGGTGTTCGACGACGTCAGCGCGGCGACGCCGGTGGAGTAGGACGCCGTCGAGATGACGGCGATGGCGACCACGGCCCAGATCACGCCGCGCAGCCAGCCGGGAATCCGGCCCTTCTTGCTGCGCTGCACCGGCATGGTCGAGCCGGATTCGGGAGCGACGTCGGTGATCACACCGCACCCCCTTCGGCGACCGAGGAACCCTTGCGGCCGGCGAGCGCGCGGCCCACCCTCCGTTGTTCGGCCGCGAGGTCGGCGCGTCGCACGATCTCGTACGCCACGACGACCGACAGCACGATGATGCCCTGCATGATCGTCGCGATCTCCTTGGACACGTTGATCTGCTCCAGCGACACCGCGGAGGTGTCGAGGAACGCCCACAGCAGCGCGCCGAGCGCGATGCCGCCGGGGTGGTTGCGGCCGAGCAGCGCGACCGCGATGCCGGTGAAGCCGTACATCTGGGTCGCGGTGATGCCGTAGCTGTAGTCGCGGCCGAGCAGCTCCGGCATGGCGACCAGGCCGGCCACGCCACCGGAGAGCAGCATCGCGATCAGCGTCATCTTCTTGGCGTTGACGCCACCCGCGGCGGCCGCGGTGGTGGACTCGCCGGACGCCTTGAGCTCGAAGCCGAACCGCGTGCGGTTGAGCATGAACCAGTAGGCCCCGCCGACGATCGCGGCGATGAAGACGAACCCGAACAGCGTGCCCGAGCCGAGCGGGATGCCCGGGATCCGGCCGGACGGCTCGATCACGCGGGTGCCGATGTTGTTGCCGGTCTGCACGCCGAACTGGTCGGCGTTGATCAGGAAGGCGATGATGCCGGCGACGATCGCGTTCAGCATGATCGTCGAGATGACCTCGCTGACCCCGCGGGTGACCTTGAGGACCGCCGGGATGGCCGCGTAGGTCATGCCCGCGACCACCGCGACCAGCAGGATCGCGAGGACGTGGATGACCGGCGGCAGCTTCATCGCGCCGCCGGCGATGGCCGCGACGACGGCGGCGAACCGGTACTGGCCCTCGACCCCGATGTTGAAGAGGTTCATCTGGAAGCCGATGGCCACCGCGAGCCCGGACAGGTAGTAGACCGTCGCCAGGTTCACGGTGTCGACCGAGGTCGAGCCCTTGAACATCTGGCCGATCATCGTGCCGTACGCCTGCAGCGGGTCGGCGCCGGAGATGATCAGCGCGATCGCCGACAGCAGCACGGCGAAGACGATCGCCAGCAGCGGCGGCAGCAGTTTCGTGCGCCAGGACGTCATTGTTCGTCACCCTCCCCCGCGCCGGTCATCGCGGAGCCCAGTTCCTGCGGGGTCACCGTGGCGGGGTCGGCCTCGGTGACGAGGCGCCCGCGCAGCATGACCCGGATCGTGTCGGACAGGCCGATCAGCTCGTCGAGGTCGGCGGAGATGAGCAGCACGGCGAGGCCGGCCGCCCGGGCCTGGCGGATGTTCTCCCAGATCAGGGCCTGCGCGCCGACGTCGACCCCGCGGGTGGGGTGCGACGCGATGAGCAGCACCGGGTTGCCCGACAGCTCGCGCCCGACGATCAGCTTCTGCTGGTTGCCGCCCGAGAGCGCGGCGGCCGGGACGTCGATGCCCGGCGTGCGGACGTCGTAGTCCCGGACGATCCGCTCGGTGTCGGCGCGGGCGCCGGCGATGTCGAGCAGCTGGCCCTTCGAGACCGGCTCGCGGGTCTGGTAGCCGAGGATCCGGTTGACCCACAACGGTTGCGTGAGCAGCAGGCTGTGCCGGGTGCGGTCCTCGGCGATGTACCCGATGCCGGCCTCGCGCCGCGCCAGCGTGCCCGCCTTCGTGAGGTCGCGGGACTTGCCGTCGGCGTCGACCAGCTCGATCGTGCCGCCGGTCGGCTTGCGCATGCCCATGATCGTCTCGACGAGCTCGGTCTGGCCGTTGCCCTCGACGCCGGCGACGCCGAGCACCTCGCCCGCGTGCACGGTGAAGGAGACGTCGTCGAGCGCGTTGCGGTCCGAGCCCTCGGCGCCGAGCGTCAGCCCGGTCAGCCGCAGCACGTCCCGGTCGGTGACCGTGGACTCGCGGGTCTCCGGGCTGGGCAGCTCGGAGCCCACCATCATCTCCGCGAGCTGGCGGGAGGTGATGGCCTTCGGGTCGGCGGTGCCGACGGTGGTGCCGCGCCGGATCACCGTGACGGTGTCGGCGATCGCGCGGACCTCGTCGAGCTTGTGCGAGATGAAGAGGAACGTGTAGCCGCCCGCCTTCATCTCCCGCACGGTGTCGAAGAGCGCGTCGACCTCCTGCGGGACCAGCACCGCGGTCGGCTCGTCGAGGATGATGATCTTCGCCCCGCGGTAGAGCACCTTGACGATCTCGACGCGCTGGCGGTCGGCGACGCCGAGCTCTTCCAGCAGCGTCTCCGGCTTGGCGTGCAGACCGGTGCGCTCGGCGAGCTCGGCCAGCCGCGCGCGGGCGGCGCGGCCGATGCCGTGCAGGCCCTCGGCGCCGAGGAAGACGTTCTCGCCGACGGTCAGGTTGTCGGCGAGCATGAAGTGCTGGTGCACCATGCCGATGCCGGCGCGGATGGCGTCCTGCGGGTTGCGCAGTTTCACCTCTTCGCCGTTGATCGCGATGGTGCCCTCGTCCGGCGGCTGCATGCCGTACAGGATCTTCATCAGGGTGGACTTGCCGGCGCCGTTCTCGCCACAGATGGCGTGCACCTCGCCGGCGGCGACGGTGAGGTTGACGTCGGAGTTGGCCACCACGCCGGGAAAGCGCTTGGTGATCCCGGTCAGCTGGACGGCGGGGGCGCCCCGGTCGGGGACGGCCTCGGCCGGGGCCTCGGCTGTGCTCATGGGCGGGAGAATTCCCTATCTCGTGGAAACGCGTGAGGGGCCCGGAGGAGAAATCCTCCGAGCCCCGGACACGTTGTCAGCTACTTCTGCGGCTTGTCCGAAACGGTGATGGCGCCCGAGATGATCTGGGCCTTGTAGCCGTCCAGGACGTCCTTGATGTCGTCGACCTTGCCGCCGGAGGTGGCGTAGCCGACGCCGTCGACCTTGAGGTCGAACCGCTTCGGCAGGCCGCTCAGGTCACCCTTGGCGACGGCCTGCACGTAGTCGAACACCGCGACGTCGACGCGCTTGAGCATGGACGTGATGATGACGTCCTTGTCGGCCTCGACGGTCTTCTGGTTGTACTGGTCGGAGTCGACACCGATGGCCAGCGCGTTGCCCGCCTTCGCGGCGTCGAAGACACCCTTACCCGAGGCGCCCGCGGCGTGGTAGATGACGTCCGCGCCCTTGGCGATCTCGGCCGCGGCCTTCGCGTTGCCCTTCGGCGGGTCCTGGAACCCGGAGAAGTCACCGGCCGGGGTCAGGTACTCGTCCTCGATCTTGATCTTGGACGAAACCGTCTTCGCGCCCTGCAGGAAGCCGGCCTCGAACTTCTGGATCAGCGGGGTGTTGACACCGCCGACGAAGCCGATGTGGCAGTTCTTGCTCTTGTACGCGGCGGCGACGCCGGCCAGGAACGAGCCCTGCTCCTCGGCGAAGACCAGCGGCGTCACGTTCGGCAGCTGGATCGAGTCGTCGTCGACAATCGCGAACTTCGTGTTCGGGTACTTCGCGGCGATGACCTTGACCGACGGCGCGTAGGCGAAGCCGACCGCGACGATCGGGTTCAGGCCCGAGGAGGCCATCTGGTCGAGGCGCTGCTGCTTGGCCGACTCGGCCTCGCTGGCGGAGGCGGTGCTCTCGCTGACCGTCGTCACGCCGAGGTCGGACTTCGCCTTGTCGGTGCCCGCGGCGGCGGCGTCGTTGAACGACGCGTCACCCCGGCCGCCGACGTCGAAGGCCAGGCCGATCTTCAGCTTGCTGCCGTCGACCTTCTCGCCGGCCGCGGTCGAGCTGCTCGCGGCAGCGGGTGCGGCCGGCGGCTTCTGCGCGGTGACGCAGTCGGAACCGCCCGTCGAGGCCGCGGTGTTGTTCGAGCTGTTACCACCGCCGGAATCCTTGGCGCACCCGGCCAGGGTGAGCACCCCGGCCATGGCCGCGGCGGCCAGCGCGGTTCCACGCATGCGACGCAACGTGTGTCTCCCTCCCCGCTGATCCAGCGGATGGTCAAGGGCACGGCCCGGCCCTACTGCCGGGTCGACCGCCAGACCGTACCCGCCGGACAGGAATGCGCCATAGGAAAGGCACGCTACGTAACACAAACGTTTACTCACGAGTCGCACGCGCGACGAACCGAGCACCGAAAGTGATCAACGGGCCTACTGCGGGCTACTTTCGGTGGAACGGCTCGAGTTGGGACGGCGAAAATGCCGTTTCGCGTCACTCAGTGTGCCGGACTGACCAGAGAGTGGGCCAGCCCGATCACTCTCTGAGACAACCGGTCGTGAGTGGAAAGGAGGGTTAGAACCCTCCTTTCCACTCACGAGCCGGTCAGGCGCAGGTGAGGCGGGCGGCGGCCCAGTCGCTGCGGTCGTACGAGTTCCCGTCCCCGCCGTCGGTGACGACCAGCCGCAGGTACTTCGCGCCGTGGAGGTCCGCCGCCAGCGGGATCGCCGGGTCCTGCCACGTCCGGACACCGGTCGCCGCCGCCTTCACGCCGTCGGCGTAGACCTCGAACGTGGCCGAGCCCTGCTTGTTCGTCGCCTCGCGCTCGTCGTCGACGCCGACGTCCGCGGTGAACTGCGTGCAGCGCCCGCCCAGGTAGAACACGACTTCGCTCGGCGCGTGCGCTCCCAGGCCCTTCGGGTACACCACGCCGTTGACGGTCAGCGGCTTGCCGTCGCCCGCCGGGATGCTGCCGTTGGACATGTCTCGCTCGACCGGGCCGTAGCCGTTCTTCTCCGCCGCCCAGCGCAGGTCGCTCGCCCACGCCGGCGTCGTGGGCGGTGCCGCGGGCACGGTCAGCCGCTGTTCACCGGACCAGGTGACCTGCCCGAACCCGGCCGTGCGATAGGTGACGCCGCCGCGCAGCACCGCCGTCGTGCCCTCGGTCCCGGCCGGCGGAGTCACCCGCCAGCGCCCGGCCGCCGTCTCGCCGGTGCCGAGCACGACGGCCCGCGGCCGCGCCACCTGCTCGACGCGCCAGCCCGCCGGCGCGGTGAGCGTCACCCGCGGGTCGAACACCGGGACGCGGGCTTCGTCGGTCGCCGACACCGTGACCTCGAAGGGCTGCCCGGCCGGCGTGAGCTCGCCCGGGACACCCGGCACCGGCGCGGCCAGTTCGATGCCCGTGCTCACCAGCGGCGCGTTCCGCCACCACGCGCCGCCCGCGTGGACCCGGTAGACGACGGTCGCGTGCGGCGGGACGACCGCGGACAGCCGGCCCGCCGTCTGGAGGTCGCGGTGGGCCCACAGGTCCCGCGCCGTGTAGCCCGCGGCCCGGGGCAGCCCGGCCGCGGCCGCGGTGGTGCCGATCGTGGCGCTCGACGTCGTCTCGTTGAACAGCGCGATCGCCACGTCCCCGTTCGCGAGGGGCTTGGCGAACACCCAGCGTCCGTCCTGGTTGGACAGCACGCGGGCCTGGACGCCGCGGCGGTCCTGGTCGAGCGCGATGACCTCGGTGTTGCGCAGGACGTCGAAGTTCGCCGCCGACACCTTGCGCAGGTCGGCCCCGATCAGCAGCGGCGCGGCCATCATCGCCCACAGCGAGAAGTGCGAGCGGTACTCCTCGGTCGTCATCCCGCCGTTGCCGACCTCGAGCATGTCGGGATCGTTCCAGTGCCCCGGCCCGGCGTACGGCGCGAGCGGCGCGTTCGCCTTGAGGATCTGGAGCATCTTGGCCCAGTTGTCCTTGATGTCGCCGGTGGTCCGCCACAGGTGCCCGACATCGGCGCCCCACGTCCACGGCTTGTTCTCGCCCCACTCGCACAGCGAGTACACGATCGGGCGACCGGCCTTCCTCAGCGCGTCGCGCATCTTCGTGTACCGCTCGAGAGCGGGCCGGCCCTGGTTGTTGCAGTTGTCGTACTTGAGGTAGTCGACGCCCCAGTCCGCGAACGTCTGCGCGTCGACATCCTCGTGGTCGAGTGCGCCCGGCTGGGTCTTCGCGCAGGTCAGCGTGCCCGCACTGGTGTAGATGCCGAACTTCAGCCCCTTCGCGTGGACGTAGTCGGCCAGTGCCTTGATGCCGCCGGGGAACCGGGCCTTGTTCGCCTGCATGCGCCCGTCGGCGTCGCGCTCCGGCTCGGCCCAGCAGTCGTCGACGTTGACGTACTCGTACCCGGCCGCCTTGAGTCCTTTGTCGACGAAGATGTCGGCGGTGTCGCGGATCAGCTGCTCGTCCACGGCGCAGCCGGTGGTGTTCCAGTTGTTGAAGCCCATCGGCGGGGTCGGCGCCAGTCCGTCGGGCAGCGCTTGCGCAGGCGTGACCGACACCACGGGCAGCAGAGCCGCGACGGCGATCACCAGGCCGAGTCGTCGCACCAGAACGTCACCCCATCGTGAGAGATCCGATGTTTACCCGAGCGACGCTAGGGGCGACAGCAGGGTTGGTCAATGACACATGGATATCACCAGCCGTTCGGCTTAGCGCATCAGATATCAGATCCCATAGAGGTCAGATGACCGGTGGGTGGGACACCGGAAGCCGTCGCGCGACCGAGTGCGCTGCACCACACCGCCGGGTGGCGGCGCGGGAGTGCCGGTGTCTGGTCCATCACAGAGGGGAACCCGGAGGTGAGCCGCGTTCCGGGTGCGGGTCTAGCATCCGATTCATCCAGGCTCGATGACGTTGATCTCGGCACGGCCGCCGTTCCCGCGGCGGGCAGCGGACCTCACCGGCCACCGGGCGCACAGTCAGACGTTGGAGGCCGTTCACCGATGTCCACCACGGCGAGCACTGCCACAGCGGCAGGGGCGAGCGATCGGGCGGGTGCCTCACGCCGGCAGGGGACCTTCTACCGGGGCGACCCCGGCATGTGGTCCTGGGTCCTGCACCGCATCACCGGCGTGCTCACATTCTTCTTCCTGTTCGTGCACGTGCTCGACACCGCGCTGGTGCGCGTGTCGCCGAACACCTATGACCAGGTCATCGAGACCTACAAGACGCCGATCGTCAACCTCCTGGAGGTGGGCCTGGTCGGCGCGGTGCTGTTCCACGCGCTGAACGGCATCCGGGTCATGCTGGTCGACTTCTGGTCGAAGGGCCCGCAGCTGCAGAAGGCGATGACGTGGGCCATCGGCGTCGTCTGGGTCGTCGTGATGGTCCCCGGTGCGTTCTTCATGCTGAAGCGCACCGCCGAGACGCTCTTCGGGGGTAACTGACATGGCCGACCTCGCGCTCGCCAACCCCCGCACCCCGAAGCGCCCGGCCGCGCGCCGGAGCAACTTCGAGCTCTACAGCTGGCTGTTCATGCGGATCTCCGGGCTGGCTCTGGTCATCCTGGTGCTCGGCCACCTGCTGATCATGAACATCCTCGACGGCGGGGTGCACCGGATCAACTGGGGCTTCGTCGCCGGCCGCTGGGCCTCGCCGTTCTGGCAGTTCTGGGACCTGGCCATGCTCTGGCTCGCCGAGATCCACGGCGGCAACGGCCTGCGCACGATCATCGACGACTACGCGCGCAAGGACAGCACGCGGTTCTGGCTGAAGATCCTGCTGTACGTCTCGATGGTGCTGATCCTGGCCGTCGGCACGATGGTGATCTTCACCTTCGACCCGAACATGCCCGCGAACTGAAGCCCCGGAGAGCTCCCACCATGCAGTTCCACAAGTACGACGTGGTGATCGTCGGCGCCGGCGGCGCCGGCATGCGCGCGGCCATCGAGTCCGGCCAGCGCGCCCGCACCGCGGTCCTCACCAAGCTCTACCCGACCCGGTCCCACACCGGCGCGGCCCAGGGCGGCATGTGCGCCGCGCTGGCGAACGTCGAAGAGGACAACTGGGAGTGGCACACCTTCGACACGATCAAGGGCGGCGACTACCTGGTCGACCAGGACGCCGCCGAGATCATGGCGAAGGAGGCCATCGACGCGGTCCTCGACCTCGAGAAGATGGGCCTGCCGTTCAACCGCACGCCCGAAGGCAAGATCGACCAGCGCCGCTTCGGCGGGCACACGCGTGACCACGGCAAGGCCGCGGTCCGCCGCGCCTGCTACGCCGCGGACCGCACCGGTCACATGATCCTGCAGACGCTGTATCAGAACTGCGTCAAGTACGGCACGGAGTTCTTCAACGAGTTCTACGTGCTCGACCTGGTCACCAGCCCGGACGAGAACGGCAACCCGATCGCCTCCGGCGTCGTCGCCTACGAGCTGGCCACCGGCGAGCTGCACGTCTTCCAGGCGAAGTCGATCGTGTTCGCCACCGGCGGCGCGGGCAAGATCTTCAAGACGACGTCGAACGCGCACACCCTCACCGGTGACGGCCTCGGCATCATCTTCCGCAAGGGCCTCCCCTTGGAGGACATGGAGTTCTTCCAGTTCCACCCGACCGGCCTGGCAGGCCTGGGCATCCTGATCTCCGAAGCCGTCCGCGGCGAGGGCGGGATCCTGCGCAACGCCTCCGGCGAGCGGTTCATGGAGCGCTACGCCCCCACCATCAAGGACCTCGCGCCGCGCGACATCGTGGCGCGCTCGATGGTGCAGGAAGTGCTGCAGGGCCGGGGCTGCGGCCCGAACAAGGACTACGTCGTCCTGGACGTCACGCACATCCCCGAGGAGACGCTGAACGCGAAGCTCCCGGACATCATGGAGTTCTCCCGGACCTACCTGGGCGTCGACCCGGTGAAGGAGCCGGTGCCGGTCTTCCCGACCTGCCACTACGTGATGGGCGGCATCCCGACCAACATCCACGGCGAGGCGTTGCGGGACAACGAGAACGTCATCCCCGGCCTCTACGCGGCGGGCGAGGTCGCGTGCGTGTCCGTGCACGGCTCCAACCGCCTGGGCACGAACTCGCTGCTGGACATCAACGTGTTCGGCCGCCGCGCCGGCATCGCGGCCGCGGAGTACGCGCTGGCGCACGAGCACGTCGAGCTGCCTTCGGACCCGACCAAGCTCGTCGAAGAGCAGCTGGCGGGCCTGCTGTCGGAGCACGGCGACGAGCGCGTCGCCGACATCCGCAAGGAAATGCAGCAGACGATGGACTCGCACGCGTCGGTGTACCGGACCGAGGACACGCTGAAGCAGGCGCTGACCGACGTCCAGGCGCTCAAGGAGCGGTACCAGCGGATCACCGTGTCGGACAAGGGCAAGCGGTACAACACCGACCTGCTCGAAGCCGTCGAGCTGGGCTTCCTGCTGGAGCTGGCCGAGGTCCTGGTCGTGGGCGCGCTGGCGCGCAAGGAGTCCCGCGGCGGCCACGCGCGCGAGGACTACCCGAACCGCGACGACACGAACTTCATGCGGCACACCATGGCCTACAAGCAGGGCGCCGAGCTGACGTCCGACATCCGGCTGGACTACAAGCCGGTCACCTTCACCCGCTACGAGCCGATGGAGCGGAAGTACTGATGACTAGCGTTGCCGAAGCTCCCGCTTCTTCCTCGTCTTCCGACTCGGACCACACGCCGATCACGGTCACGCTGAAGATCCTCCGGTTCAACCCGGAGGTCGATTCGGAGCCGCACTGGGAGTCCTACGACGTCCCGGCCCAGCGCACCGACCGGCTGCTGAACCTGCTGTTCTACGTGAAGGACTACATCGACGGGACGTTCTCGTTCCGCCGCTCCTGCGCGCACGGCGTGTGCGGGTCCGACGCGATGCAGATCAACGGCATCAACCGCCTGGCGTGCAAGGTCCTGATGAAGGACCTCCTCCAGAAGGACGGCAAGAAGACCACGATCACGATCGCCCCGATCAAGGGCCTGACGACGTTGAAGGACCTCTACGTCGACATGGACCCGTTCTTCGAGGCCTACCGGGCGATCAAGCCGTACCTGATCACGTACGGCAACGAGCCGACCCGCGAGCGCATCCAGTCCCAGGCGGACCGCGACCGCTTCGACGACACGACGAAGTGCATCTTGTGCGCGTGCTGCACATCGTCCTGCCCGGTGTACTGGAACGACGGCTCGTACTTCGGCCCGGCGGCGATCGTCAACGCCCACAGGTTCATCTTCGATTCGCGTGACGAGGGATCGGAGGAGCGCCTGGACATCCTGAACGACGGCGAGGGTGTCTGGCGCTGCCGCACGACGTTCAACTGCACGGACGCCTGCCCCAGGGGAATCCAGGTGACGAAGGCGATCCAGGAAGTGAAGAGGGCGCTGCTGTTCAAGCGCGTTTGAGTGTAGGCAAAAGGCCCTCCGGCAAGGCTTGCCGGAGGGCCTTTTGTTTTTCTCGGACCAGGTGCGGACCGGCGGCCGGGGGCGCAAGCCGGCCACGGCATTGCCTCCCGCAGACCGGCGGCCGGAGGCGCAAGCCGGCCACGGCACCGCCACCCGCGGACCGGCGGCCGGGAGCGCGAGGAGACCAGCGACGTCACCAGACCTCCCCCGCCCCTCATCCCAGCTATCCCTTCAGTCGGCGGCCGGGGGGGGGAATGCTCGCGTTACCGCCGGGGCACCCCCCCGGGGC